>DASQNL010000759.1:0-3031 GCA_035644995.1 Pyrinomonadaceae bacterium
TTCACGTCATGAGACCGAGCGACAATTGAGAGATGCAAGTTCCGGTCATCTTCTATCACAAGATAGATCGCCCCGCGCCCGACTCGCTCGTGCGCGGCGGGTTCACGCCGCCCGCGCGCTTCAGTCGCCAGATGGCCTACCTCAAGCGGCACGGTTACGTTTTCTACACGGCCTCCTAACTCATTGATCATTACCTCGCGCACGGCGAGTTTCCCCCGAACGGCATCAGCGTCACGCTCGACGACGGTTGGGAAGACAACTACACGAACGCCTTTCCCGTCCTGAAACGCTTCGGCGTCAAGGCTACCGTCTTCACCATCCCCTCGTGCATCGGGCAGACGGCTTACAAGGCGCAGGCCGAGGGCGAGGGCGCGCGCCCGCACCTCACGCGCGAGGAGATTTTGGAGATGTCCGCCGAAGGGATCGAGTTCGGTTCGCACACGCTCAACCACAAGTTGCTGCACGAGATTTCCGAGACGGAGGTGCGCGAAGAGGTGTTCGAGTCGAAGCGGCAGTTGGAGGAGTTGCTGCAAAAGCCCTGCAAGGTCTTGGCCTACCCGGCCGGTTTTTTTTCCGAGACGGCCAAAGCGGCGTGCCGCGAGGCCGGGCACACTGCCGCCTTCACCACCCACTACGGCCCCTCCGACCCGCTCGATCTCTACGCCCTCAACCGCACCGAAATCCTGCGCCGCGACCGCTTTCTGTTCCAGTTCGCGCGCAAAGTCGGATTGTTTCGCGCCCCGCGCCCGTAAAGCCGGCTGCCGCTCTTTAGCTGCCCGCGCGCCGGGGCGTGTGCTATATTCAGGAAACCTCGCGCCGCGCTCCGGCGTACAAGGCAGCGGTTAAGCGTGTCTCCCTCGGACGCGCTTTTTCAGTGTCCTCCCCAGGTGTTCAAGGTGTTCGGAGTCTCGGACGGAATCGGTGATTGATGGATAAACGTCGAATCCTGATCGTGGATGCCAACGAGGAACTGCGGACGCTCTTGTCGCAGGTGCTCGGCGAGTTCGGCCACGAAGTCGTCGCCACGGGCAACCGCGACGAAGCGCTCGCCCGCGAAGACCTCGAAGACTTCGACCTCATTATCAGCGACCTGACGGAAGACGCCGAGGGCGGCGTGCAGATTTTGAGCGAGATCAAGCGCAAGCGTCTGGTCGTGCCCGTCGTCGTCTCGTCCGAGGACACGCAGCACCCCGGCCTCGTCAAAGCCTTCAAGATGGGCGCGGCCAACTACCTGCGCCGCCCCTACGACAAGCAGGAACTGCAAGCCATCGTCGAGAAGACGCTCGGCTACAAACTGCGCTTCGTCGAAGACATGAAGGTCGTGCCGTTCGTGCGCGAGCGCATCGAGTTCGAGTTGCCGAGCGATCTCTCGCTGATGAACGGCGTCTTGCATTACCTCCACGAGCGCGTGACCAAACTCGGCATCATCAACCCGGAACGCTCCAATCTCTTCATCGCGCTCGACGAGGCTTTCGTCAACGCCGTCAAGCACGGCAACAAGTACGACCAGCGGAAACTCGTCCGCATCACGGCCGACCTCTCCCCGAAAGAGGCGCGCTTCACCATTGAAGACGAGGGCGACGGCTTCAACGTCAAAGAGATTCCAGACCCGCGCGACCCGGCCAACTTGTTCAAGACTTCGGGGCGCGGCGTGCTCCTGATTTACAACATTATGGACGAGGTCGCGTACAATGATCGCGGCAATCGCCTGACCATGGTCAAACGTCCCGAAGAATCGTTCGACAACAAACTGATTGACTCGCTCACGCCCGAAGAACACCGCCGCCGCCGCCGCCGCGGCAGCCCCGGCGACGGCAACGACAGCGACCCGACGCCCCGACGCCCCGGCCGCGTTTGACCGGGGCGCGCCCGCCGCCGTCATCGCCGCCACCGCGACGAACGCCCGCGGCGACGGCGACGCATTCCCGCCGGTGCGTCGTGCGTGGCGTTTCTGGCTTCCGCCCGCCGCCCTCGCGCTCCTGCTCACAATCTTTTTCCGAGACCCGTTTGCCGGAGACTGGGACGCGCTCGACTACACGATCAACGCCGTGCGCGGCGTGCCGTCCTCGATGCTTTTCGGGCGGATGCTGTTCATCTTCACGAACCACGCGGCCTATCGCCTCGCGCACGCCGTCTTCGGGTTGCAAACGGAGCACGCCTACCTTCTCTTCAAGTACATGGTCGTCGCGCAGACGCCCTTCGCCGTCGTCGCCTGCTGGACGCTCGCGCGCGAGTTGACGGGGTCGCTCAAAGCGGCGACGGTCGCCGCCCTGATGCTCGCGCTCTCGCCCCTCTTCATCGTCTACAGCGGGCAGGCCATGACGGAGACGCCCTCGCTGCTGTTGGTTTCGGTCGCGCTCGTCATGCACGTGCGGGGCGTGCGGGCGCGTGTAATTTGGCGGGTGATGTTGGGCGCGGCGTTGCTCGGCCTGTGCGTCAACGTGCGCGAGCCGATGGGGTTCTTCGGCCTGTGGCTCCTGCTCGCGCCCACCTGCTACGGGTGGAAGCTGAGCGGCCGCACCTTGCTTTTGACGGCCGCCGCCTGCGCGATCTTTTTAGTTTGCGCCCTCGCGCCGTTCGCCGTCTGGTGGTTGGCGGACGTGGGCGGCTACCGGCAGGCGTGGTACGGGTGGGTCGCTTCGATGCGCGCGGAGTCGGCGTTGCACCCGGTCAAGTTCGGCAACCTCGTGCCGTTCACGCAACTCTTCATCATCGCCGCGCCGGTGACGGTTGTCCTGCTGCCCTTCGCCTTGCGTCGAGAGTGGCGCGAGCGCGGTTGGACTCCGCTGCTCGCGCTCGCGCTCGTCGGCCTCTGCTGCAACCTGATGCTGCTGGCGAACTACAGCACGGTCATCAACGCGCGCTACCAGTTGACCGGGCTGCCCGGACTCGTCCCGCTTTCGGCCGCCTACCTGGTCAATCGTTGGACGGCGCGCGCGCGCGGCCACGCACGACGCGGCTTCGCCTATGCCGGCGCGACGGTGATGGCGTTCTCCCTGCTCGTCGGCGCGCTCGTTTACGTGTTCACGCG
>DASQNL010000760.1:0-6094 GCA_035644995.1 Pyrinomonadaceae bacterium
GTTCGCTCGCGCTGCAACCCGACAACCCGGACGTGCTCACCAATCTCGGCTACATTGCCAACCAGCGCGGCGAGGTCGGGGAATCGGAGCGTCTGCTGCGGCAGGCCATCGCGCTCGACGCGAAAAATTTTGCCGCGCATCACGATCTGGGTCGGCTGCTGGTCAAACTGAAACGGTACGATGAAGCCGTG
The DNA here is from genome assembly GCA_035644995.1 of Pyrinomonadaceae bacterium. Taxonomy (GTDB): domain Bacteria; phylum Acidobacteriota; class Blastocatellia; order Pyrinomonadales; family Pyrinomonadaceae; genus JAIVJZ01. The sequence goes on from DASQNL010000760.1 coordinate 192, forward strand.
CCGCTTCTCGAACGCGGCGCGGTCTTGAACCCTCACGATCCCGGCGTCCACTACCAACTCTTCACGGCCTACTCGCGCCTCAAGCGCAAGGCCGACGCGGATCGAGAACTCGCCGTCTTCAAACGTTTTGAAGAGGCGCGCAAACACGCCCCGACGCCGCTCGGCGGCGAGGCCGCGACCACCGCGACGGGCGACGACGAGGACAAACCCGCGCCCGCGCCGCTGCCCGCCTCCGTGTCGGGCGAGGGCGTCAAACCGCCGCGCTGAACGGGTGCGCGCCGTCTTGCGGAGAAAAGATCATGGAAAGTAGAGGGAAGCGGGCGGCGGCCGGGTTGACGTTGCTGCTGCTGCCGGCGATGCTCGGCGTAGTCTCGCGAGGCGGGTATGGGGGTCGCCTCGCGGGTGCGTCGGCCGCGCAGAAGAAGTTGACGGGCAAGCAACTGGAGCGCGCGAAAGTTTTATACGCGGATAATTGCGCGCGTTGCCACGGCGCGGACGGGCGCGCTCAAACCGCGATGGGCAGAGCCTTCGCCGCCCCGAATCTCGCCGACGCCGGGTGGTGGAAAAAGACGCGCCCCGACGATAAACGCCTGACCGCTTCGCTGCGCCACGGGCGCGGCCGGATGCCCGGCTTCGGCCGGCAATTCTCCACCGCCGAGATCGACGCGCTCGCCGCTTTCGCGCGCACGTTCAACGGCAAGTAAACCGACGCCGCCCGCTCACAAACTGTTCGAGGAACGATGCCCGCGCTTATGCCACCGACAAAGTTCGCCAAGCCTCTCTCGCGTTCCGTCTTCCTCGTCGGCTTCACGCTGCTCTGTTTGGCCGCGAGCGTGAGCGCGCAAAATTCCGCCGCGCCCGTCGTCTCGAAAGTCGAACCGCCTTCGTGGTGGGCGGCGCACACTCTAAACCCCGTGCGCCTGCTCGTGCGCGGCGCGAATTTGCACGGCGCGCGCGTCGCGCCCGGACGCGCGGGCGCGCACACGAGCGCGGCCGTCACAAACGCGGCGGGCACCTATCTCTTCGTCAACCTCCATCTCGACGCGACGGCCGCGCCCGGCGAGTACCCGCTCACGCTGGAGACGAAGGCCGGGAAGACTTCGATCCCCTTTCGCCTGAACGCGCCGCTCTCCCCCGCGACGAACTTTCAAGGCATCTCGACCGACGACGTGATCTACCTGATCATGCCCGACCGTTTCGCCAACGGCGACTCCTCGAACGACATTCCGCCGGGCGCGCCGCGCGCGGCCACCGACCGCCGGAATGCGCGCGCCTTCCACGGCGGCGACCTGCGCGGCATCATCAACCGCCTGCCTTATCTCAAAGAGTTGGGCGTGACCGCCCTCTGGCTCAATCCGTGGTACGACAACTGGAACGGCATCAAGACCTGCGACAAGCCGTGGTGCCCGAACACCTACTATCACGGCTATCACGCGATTGATTATTACGCCGTCGAAGATCGCTTCGGCGACCTGGCGACGCTGCGCGAGTTGGTGGACAAGGCGCACGCCTCCGGCCTCAAGATCATTCAGGATCAAGTGGCGAATCACGTCGGCTCGCAACACCCGTGGGTGAGCGACCCGCCGCTCGACAACTGGTTTCACGGCACGCTCGCACGCCACACGCAGAACCCTTTCCGCGGCGACCTCCTGCTCTCGCCCCACGCCTCCGACGCCGCGCGCCGCCCCACGCTCGACGGCTGGTTCTCCGACGATCTCCCCGACATGAATCAGGAGGAGCCGGAAGTGGCGCGCTACGAAATCCAGAACGCGCTCTGGTGGGTGGGCGTCACCGGCATGGACGGCATCCGGCAAGACACGATCCAGTACATGCCGCGCTCGTTCATCCGCGACTTGAGCCTCGCCCTGCGCCGCCAGCACCCGCGCGTGTGGATGGTCGGCGAGGTGTTCGACCGCGACCCCATCCACGTCTCTTACTTCATGGGCGGCCGCCGGGGATGGGACGGCACGGACACGGAACTCGACGCCCTCTTCGACTTTCCCCTGTGGCAAACCTCGCTCGACGTGTTCGCGGGCAAAGCCCCGGCCTCCGCGCTCCGCACGATGCTCAGGAACGACTCGCTCTACCCGGACGCCGCGCGGCTCGTCTCGATGACCGGCAATCACGACGTGCGCCGCATCGCCTCCACGGAAGGCATGACGCTCGAAGGCTCGATGCTGCACCACGCGTTTCTCTTCAGCGTGCGCGGCATCCCGCAGCTCTACTACGGCGACGAGATTTTCATGGAAGGCGGCGACGACCCCGACAATCGCCGCGACTTTCCCGGCGGCTTCCCCGGCGACGCGCGCAACGCTTTTGAAAAGAGCGGGCGCACCGCGCGCGAGCAGCGCATGTTCGAGTGGACGCGCGATTGGCTCAAGCTCCGGCGCGAGCACGCGGCCATGCGCCACGGACGCCTCGTCGATCTCGCCTCCGACGAAGACACATACGCCTTCGCGCGCCAAATTGACGGCGAGACGATCATCCTCGCCTTCAACCGCGCCGCCGCTCCGAAGAAGATCGCCGCCCCGGCCGCCTTCGCCGGTCTTGCCGACAACGCGGAACTCCGGCCGCTCATCGTGGCGAAGGAGCGCGCGCGCGTCGCGGGCGGCGAGATCAAGTTTGAGATACCGGCGCGCACGGCGGTCGCCTATCGGGTCGTCAGGTAAGTCGGCGGGAGAATCAGGCCGCGCTAGGGCGTGCCGGAAGCGGGGGCAAGCGGAGGCGATTTTTTTAGCGTCTTCGCGGCCTGGCGGTTGATTCCGGCGACCATCTTTGCGCCCTCTCGCGGCCGGGGCGAGCGGCTTGATGATAAGCGGCCGCTGTTGTAAAAGAGTCGCACGCGAGATAAACGAAATTAGCTCTGTCCATTTCATTAACGAAGGGGTTCGTCTGTGAGTTTTTCACGTTCGAGCGGTGTCTTGCTGCATCCCACCAGCCTGCCGGGGTCTTACGGCGTCGGCGACCTGGGCGGAGAGGCTTATCGCTTCATAGATTTTCTCGCCGCGAGCGGGCAGACGCTCTGGCAAGTGCTCCCGCTCGGCCCCACGGGCTACGGCGATTCGCCTTACCAATCCTTCTCCGCCTTTGGCGGCAACGCGCTGCTCGTCAGCCCCGACCGCCTCGTCTCCGAAGGCTTGCTGGACGAACGCGACCTCGCCGGCGCGCCCGCGTTCCCGCCCGCGCGCGTCGATTTCGGCGCGGCCATCGAGTTCAAAAACAAACTGCTCCGCCGCGCCTTTGAAAATTTCCGCCACACGACCGACACCGGCTTACGCGGCGCGTTCGAAACTTTCAGCCAACGCGAGTCGGCCTGGCTCGACGACTACGCCCTCTACCGCGCCATGAAAGACGCACGGGGCGGCGTCGCGTGGAACAAGTGGGAGCCGCCGATGGTCAAGCGCGAACCTCAAGCCCTCGCCGCCGCGCGTGAAGGCTTGCGCGAACAGGTGAGCGCGCAGAAGTTCTATCAATTCCTCTTCTTCAAACAGTGGCACGCGCTCAAGCGTTACGCGAACGAGCGGGGCGTCTCCGTGATCGGCGACATCCCCATCTTCGTGGCGCACGATTCGGCCGACGTGTGGACGCATCCGCGCCTCTTCAAGTTGAACGAAGACGGCAGCCCGCGCGTCGTGGCCGGAGTGCCGCCCGATTACTTCAGCGCGACCGGGCAACTCTGGGGCAACCCGCTCTACGATTGGGAGCAGCTTCGCGCCGAAGATTTCCGCTGGTGGATCGCGCGCGTCAGTTCGATGTTGCGCACCGTGGACATCCTGCGCATAGATCACTTTCGGGGATTCGCCGCGAGTTGGGAGATACCGGGCGGCGACACGACCGCCGAGCGCGGCCGCTGGGTCGATGCGCCGGGGCGCGAACTCTTTGAAGCCATCAAACGCGCCCTCGGCGACCTGCCCATCCTCGCCGAAGACCTCGGCGTCATCACGCCCGACGTGGAGCGTTTGCGCGACGACTTCGGTTTCCCCGGCATGCGCATACTCCAGTTTGCCTTCGGCGGCGACAGCCGGAACATAGACCTGCCGCACAACTACCATCGCGACATCGCCGTCTACACCGGCACGCACGACAACGACACGACGGTCGGCTGGTTCGAATCCGAAGCGGGCGCAGGCTCCACGCGCGACGCCGCGCAGATCAAAAGCGAGCGCAAATTCTGTCTCGACTATCTCAACTCCGACGGCCGCGAGATTCACTGGGACTTCATCCGCACCGCGCTCGCCTCCGTCGGCAACATCGCGATCATCCCCCTCCAAGACCTACTCGGCCTCGGCCACGACGCGCGCATGAATCTCCCCAACAGCACCACCGGCAACTGGTCTTGGCGATACGCGCCGGGCGCGCTCACCAACGACGTGCGCGACCGTCTCAAGGAATTAACCGAACTCTACGGGCGCAACTCGAAGGCGCAAGTCAGCGACCTCAAATCGGATGAGCATTGAGTATCGGACGAGGATTGAGTGTCGGGCGAGGATTGAGCATCGGACGAGCATTGAGTATCGGACGAGGATTGAGTGTCGGGCGAGGATTGAGTGTCGGGCGAGGATTAAACGCGGAGACGTTTTTAAGTCCCGGAGGGACGGTTGACAATAGCCCGGCGATTTATCGCCGGGTATCGAATGCCAAAAAAACATTTTGAGTCCCGGAGGGACGGTTGAAACTGCGATGCCGCATTCTTACCTGAGTAATCTGATGCACTGCGTCTTCAGCACGAAGGAGCGGCACAAATTCATCACCCCGGAAATGCAACAACGGCTCTGGCCGTTCATCGGGGGCATCGCAAAGGAGAACGGCATAAAAACGCTTGCCATCGGTGGGGTTGCCGATCATGTTCATGTGCTGCTCTCGCTACCTGCGACCATGCCGGTCGCGAAAGCGATGCAATTGATCAAAGGCGGCTCGTCAAAGTTCGTCCATGAGACCTTTCCTGATCTGCGTGGTTTCGCGTGGCAGGAAGGATACGGGGCGTTTAGCGTCAGCCTTTCACACGTCGAACAAACCGTCGCTTATATTCAGAGACAAGCTGAACATCATCGGAAGAAAACTTTTGAGGAAGAATTTCGCGCCTTCCTCGACAAGCATGGTATCGAATATGACGAGCGGCACGTGTGGGGGTGAATTCAATCGTCCCTACGGGACTCCATTTATATCTATGACGCGCGACCCGGCGATAAATCGCCGGGCTATTACCAATCGCCCCTGACGGGGCTGATCAGGCCGTCGCCTCAAGTTGGCAAGGCCGTCGCCTCAAGTTGGTAAGGCCGTCGCCTTTAATTGGTAAGGCTGTCGCCTTAAATTGGTAAGGCTGTTGCCCCAAGTTGGTCAGGTTGTCGCCCCAAGTTGGTAAAGTCGCCGGCTCGATTTGCCGGAACGCTCGTCGGCGGGACTCTTTAAGTTAAGTATGAACACAAAGCACAACTTCCTCCGCCTGTCGTTTCTCCTCGCCGTGTCTCTTTCCGCCGCCTCGCTCGCCGTCGCGCGGGAGGGCGTGCCGGAGGTGTCGAAGGTGGAGCCGCCGAGTTGGTGGGCGGGAAGCACGTTGAACCCGGTGCGCGTCATGCTGCGCGGGCGGAATCTGGCGGGCGCGCGCGTCGAGGCGGTCGGCGCGGGCGTGCGCGCGGGTCTCACGCGTATCAACGCGGCGGGCACTTATCTCTTCGTCGATGTCGTGATCGACCCGCAAGCCGCGCCCGGCCTGCGCCGCCTGCGTGTCATAACCCCGGCGGGCGCGGGCGAGGCGCGGTTCGAGATACTCGCGCCGCTCAATCGCGCCGGTCGCTTTCAAGGGTTCTCGCCCGACGATGTGATCTACATGTTGATGATCGACCGCTTCAGCGACGGCGATTCCTCAAACAACGATCCGGCGCAGTCGCGCGGCATCTACGACC
>DASQNL010000761.1:0-11899 GCA_035644995.1 Pyrinomonadaceae bacterium
GCGGTGACGGTCAGAATTTTTAACACGCTCTCAAGCCGCATGTCAATAAACTTATCCGGCGGTGCGGGCGAGGCCACCACGAGCCTTAAATCCCCATCTAACTTGACGATAAGAATCTCGAAAACGTATCATGTCGGATTGACGGGCGACCCAAATTCCCGCCTGTCACGAGGAAGGAAAACATGAAAGACGGAATTCATCCCAAATACAACGAAATCAAAGTGGCCTGCGCCTGCGGCGAGAATTTCACCACGCGCTCGACCCGCAAGGACGACCTGCACGTCGAAATCTGCTCCGCCTGTCACCCGTTCTTCACGGGCAAACAGAAACTCGTGGATACCGCCGGACGCGTCGACCGCTTCAACAAACGCTACGGCAAAAAGACCGAGACGGCCGCGAGCGGCCAGTAACCCGCGCGCGGAAGGCCGCCCTCGCGCTTCACGGCACGCGGGCGGCGCAATAGCGTTGATGAAGCACATCATTCCCGGCCAGTCTTAGCGATTCCGAACCTGACGCCGACGCACACAAAGCGCGGCGGTCGTGCCCGCGCATCCGCCAGCCCGATGCCTTGAGCGACCTCCGAACCTGATGCGTCGGCGTTGTCGTATCAACCTCCTGCTCAAAAAACCCCGGAGAGCGAAACAGACGTGAGCGCAAACGAAAAAGATTTGATCGTCGGCGGCCAGGCGGTCGTCGAAGGCGTGATGATGCGGACGCCGAACGCCTACGCCGTCGCCGTTCGCCGCGCGGACGGCGAGATCGTGTTTACGGGCGCGGCCTTGCCGAAGTGGAGCGACAAGCATCGCGTCTTGCGTCTGCCCGTCCTGCGCGGCGCGGCCGTGCTCGTGCAATCGATGGCGCTCGGCATCAAGGCTCTCAACTATTCGGCGAGCGAGGCCTTCGCCGACGCGGAGGAGAAACAGGTGGCCGTGGCACTGACTCCGGCGGTCGTCGAAGGCGAAGCCGATTTCGCTGGTATCACGGGCGGCGTGCCCGGCCTCATCCCCCTCCCCACCGAGCGACGCGCGGAGGACGAGATGAAACGCGGCGCGAACGCCTCCGTGGTCGGCTCGATCATCTTCGCGCTGTTCTTCAACGTGATGCTCTTTATCGTCGCGCCGCTCGTCCTGACGAACGCGCTGTTCATCGCCGCCGGTTGGGCGACCGTGCCCCCCGGCGCGGACGCGGCGACGACGACGCAAACTCAGGCGGTCGCCGACTCCGCGGGCGGCAACGCGGCGACGACCCAAGCGGCCTCTAATGATCGGGCATGGTACGAGCGCGCATGGGGCGGCGTGCGCGGCTACCTCCATCCGGTGCGGCCTTCGGTGGCGTTCAATCTCGTGGACGGCGTGCTGCGCATGACGTTCTTCCTGATCATGATCTTCACGTTCTCGCTGTTGAAGGACATTCGCCGCGTCTTCGAGTATCACGGCGCGGAGCACAAGACGGTCTTCACCTGGGAGGCGGGCTTGCCGCTGACGGTCGAGCACGCGCGCGTGCAGCCGCGCCAGCACCCGCGCTGCGGGACGAGTTTCCTGATGGTCGTGATGGTCGTCTCCATCGTGCTTTTCTCCGTCGTCAAGTTCGACTCGCTCGCCTTGAACCTGCTCACGCGCATCGCGTTGATGCCGCTCGTCGCCGGTCTCTCCTACGAGATCATCCGCCTCTCGGCCAAACGCGAAGGGAGCCTCGTGTTCAAGTTGATGACGCTGCCCGGCCTCTGGCTGCAAAACATCACGACGAAAGAGCCGGACGACCAACAACTCGAAGTCGCCCTCTACGCGCTCAAGGAATCGCTCAAACTCGAACCCCGCCCGCAGGAAGCGACCATGACGCCGCTCTCTTAGCTATTAGCTGTTAGCTTTTCGTCTTGGGGATAGTTGAGTAGTTGATATTTGAGAGATTAGAAATTGAACACAAGCTGCTGGCTAACAGCTAACAGCTAAACGCTAAACGCTATGCTTGAGAAACTCGAACAGATCGAAGCGCGCTACGAAGCGTTGTCGGAAGAACTCTACTCGCCGGAACTGCTGGCGGATCAGGCGGCCTACGGGAAAGCCGCCAAGCAGCATCGCAGCCTCGGCGACATGGTCAAACGTTACCGCGAATGGAAGACGCTCAAAGAAGAACTCGCGGGCGCGCGTGAGATGTTCGACATGAACGCGGACGACGAGGAGATGCGCGAACTCGCCCGCGTCGAAGTGGAGACGCTGCAACAACAGTTGGAGCGGTGCGAAGAAGACCTGCGCCTGCTGCTCTTGCCGACCGACCCGAACGACGAGAAGAACGTCATTCTCGAAATTCGCGCGGGCACGGGCGGCGATGAGGCGTCGCTGTTTGCCGCCGAGATGCTGCGCATGTACGGCCGCTACGCCGAGCGTCAGGGCTGGCGCATGGAAATTCTGGGCACCTCGGAGTCCGGCATCGGCGGCTACAAGGAAGCCACCGCGCTGATCGAGGGCGACAAGGTCTATTCCAAGTTGAAGCACGAATCGGGCGTGCATCGCGTTCAGCGCGTGCCGCAGACGGAGACGAGCGGGCGCATCCACACCTCCGCCATCACGGTCGCAGTCCTCCCCGAAGCCGAAGAGGTCGACGTGAAGATCGACGCGAAGGATTTGCGCATCGACACTTTCTGTTCATCAGGGCCGGGCGGGCAAAGCGTCAACACGACCTACTCGGCCGTGCGCATCACGCACCTGCCGACGAACACCGTCGTCTCCATGCAGGACGAGAAATCGCAGATCAAGAACCGCGAGAAGGCGATGCGCGTTCTGCGCGCGCGCCTGCAAGAGCAGGAGGAGCAGAAGCAGCACGAACTGCTCGCCAGCGAACGCCGCTCGCAGGTCGGCTCCGGCGACCGCTCCGAAAAGATTCGCACCTACAACTTCAAAGAGAACCGCGTCTCCGATCACCGCATCGGCCTCACCGTCCATCAACTCCACCTCGTCATGGAAGGTCAACTCGACGAGATCATCAACGCCCTCGTCGCGCACTTTCAGGCCGAGAAGTTGAGAGCCGAGTCGGTCGCCGCCTAGAAGCAAGAGAGCCGTCAGACGTGAATCGTGAATAGATCATAACTGTTCCCTTACGATTCACGATTCACGGCTGACCGCTATTGCGCGATTTACGAATTAATGGACAGCACGCGAATCCTGCTCATCCGCCACGGGCAATCCGAGGGCAACGCCGAGCGTCGCTTCGGGGGACACACGGCGACGCCGCTCTCCGCGCTCGGGCGCAAGGAAGCGGAGGCGACGGCGCGTGCGCTCGGCCGCGAAGCCGTCACGGCGATCTATTCGAGCGATTTGCGGCGCGCCGTCGAGACCGCCGCGCCGCTCGCCCGCGCCCTCAATCTTGAGTTGACGGAGACGGATGCTTTTCGCGAACGCAGCGTCGGCCACATGGAAGGTTTGACGTTCGAGGAAGCGGCCGAACAGTTTCCCGACGAGTATGCCGCGTTGCTGCGCCGGGACTTCGAGCACATCCTCGACGGCGGCGAAAGTTATCGCCAACTGCTCGCCCGCGCCGCCCGCCGCCTCGACCGCGCCGTCGCCGACAATCACGGCGGCGTCATCGCCGTCTTTTCGCACACCGGCACGATCTGCATCCTCGCGCTGCACCTGTTGGGCGCGCTCGATGCCCCGATGCTCCGCCCCGTCTGGCTCGAAACAGCCAATTGCGGCATCGCGCGCATCCAACTCCGCGCGGACGGCTTTGTTCGCATCAATGCCATCAACGACACGCGCCACTTGTCGCGCCTGCCTGAAGACGAAAGTTAGCGTCCGGCAATCAGCCCCATAGTCGTCGCACCGGGATCAGGCGTCCCGTCCCGTGAATGTCAGGGTCGGGGCGTGCTATTATGCGCGTCAGCAAAAATCCGCCGGCCGCCGAAGCGGCGCGCATGTCGTTACACCCAAACACTCAACTCCCAAACGCTCAAAGTTCGGTTTTAGAGAATTAAAATATGTCCCCTCGTCATCCGCTCGTCAAACGCCTGCCTTTCTTTGTGCTCGCCCTCTGCGCCTGCGCGGTGCTGCTGCCCGCCTTCACCCTGCGCCGCGCGGCGGCGGGCAATGCCGCGAGCGCATCGGCCGTCAAGCCGAACGGCAAAATCGCCTACGTCTATCAAGACCTCTACGCCGTCAACCCGGACGGCACGGGGCAGACGAAACTGGTTGACCCGGACACCGAGGTGCGCGCCCCCGCATGGTCGCCGGATGCCTCGAAAATCGCTTTCAGCCGCAACGTCTCCCCCGGCCAGAACATGGACATTTTCGTCGCCAACTCCGACGGCTCGAACGTCGTGCGATTGACGAACGCGGGGAACGCGCCCACGGGAACCAACAGCAGTTCCGGCGTGACGTGGTCGCCCGATGGCTCGAAGCTCGCTTTCGGCAGCACGCGCGGCGGGAACGGCGACATCTGGGTGATGAACGCCGACGGCTCGAACCCCGTCAACCTGACGGCGAATTCGACGGCCAGCGATTTCGATCCCGCGTGGTCGCCCGACGGCTCGAAGATCGCTTTTTGTTCGCAACGCGATCCCTCCGACGCGACCGGCAACACCGCGCGCGCCTTCGAGATTTACACGATGAACACGGACGGCTCGAACGTCTCGCGCCTGACCGACAATCAAGTGGCGGACATCAATCCCTCTTGGTCGCCGCTCGGCGACAAGCTCGCCTTCACCCGCCGTGACATCGACGCTCAGACGGGCGCGCAAAACAGCGACATCTACACGATGAAGGCCGACGGCGCGGGGCAGACCAACATCACCAATCACCCCTCCTTCGACTTCGACCCCAGTTGGTCGCCCGACGGCGCGCGCATCGCCTTCGCCACCTACCGCGATGCCTTTCAGAACAGCAACAGCGAGATTTACTTCATGGACGCCGACGGCGGTTTCCCGACGCGCGTCACCAATAGCCTCGGCTTCGAGGAGCGCGAACCGGACTGGGGCACAATCTCGGCCGGCGCGACGCCCACGCCGACGCCCACCGCCACGCCGACTCCCTTCCCTCCCACGCCCGTTCCCGTCTACAGCATCACCGGGCGCGTCACGGACGGCGCGGGCAACGGCATGCCCGGCGTCCACATTATTCTCATCACCGAACGAAACGGCTCGCGCTCCACGTTGACCAAGGCCGACGGAACCTATCAACATTTCTACGTGGCCGACACGCGCATCACCCTCTCGCCGGCCAAGGACGGCTACATGTTCAATCCCTCCAACTTGAGCTACGTCTCGTCCGGCGTGGTGGCGGGCGACAAGCCGGACACGAATTTCACCGCCGTCCCCTTCTCCTCCGGCTCCACTTTCTCTTTCGGCGCGCCGACCTACGCCTTCAACGAAGGCTCGCTCACGGCCACTCTCACCGTCACGCGCGGCGGCACGGGCGCGCTCACCAGCGGCGGGATCGTCAGCTACCGCACCGTGGACGACCCGGCCGCCGTCCGCTGCGACGTGGCCGGCAACACGGCCTACGCGCGCTGCGACTATGCGACCGGCGTGGACACGCTCTACTTCGCCGCGGGCGAGGCGGAGAAAACCTTCACCCTCTCGCTCATCAACGATGCCCACGTCGAGAACACGGAGACTTTCGCCCTCGAACTCTTCAACCCCATCGGCGCGACCCTGAGCGCGCAGGGCAGTGCGACGGTGCATATCACCGACAACGACGCGCCCGGCCAACCCAACCCGATTGACGACTCGCGCGTCTTCGTGCGCCAGCAGTATCTCGATTTCCTCTCGCGCGAGCCGGAATCGGCGGGCTTTCAGGCGTGGCTCGGCGTGCTCGACCGCTGCTCGAACGTCAACGACAACCCCGATTGTGATCGCCCCACCGTCTCGTCCAGTTTCTTTCTCTCGACGGAGTTCCGGCTCAAAGGCTACTTCGTCTATCTTTTCTACAAGCTCTCCTTCGGGCGCATCCCGCGTTACGATGAGATCATCCCCGACATGCGGAGCGTTTCGGGCGCAACCTCGGCCGAAGTGTTCGCCAAGCGCGACGCCTTCGCCGAGGCGTGGGTCGCGCGGCAGGAGTTCAGGAATCTCTTCGACGCGAAGACCAACGCCGACTTCGTCAACACGCTCTTGGATCGTTACGGCCTCGCGCACATCACCACGCTCGTTCCGGCCACCGGGGGCGGCTCGGCGACGGTGACGTTCACGCGCGCCGGTCTCATCAACAGTCTCAACAACCAGACGCGCACGCGGGCGCAGGTGTTGCGCTCCGTCGTCGAATCGGACGAGGTGGCGGCGGCCGAGTTCAACCGCGCGTTCGTGGCGATGCAGTATTTCGGCTACCTGCGACGCGACCCCGACCCCGACTACGCCAAGTGGCTCACCTATCTCGACGAGCACCCCGGCGACTATCGCACGATGGTCAAAGGTTTCATGAACTCCGTCGAGTATCGCCTGCGCTTCGGGCAACCGTAAAAATTTACGGCGCAAGGCAACAGACGAGCGAGGCCGCAACTGACTGGCAGTTGCGGCCTCGCTGTTCTTTTACCTTGCGTCGCTCGTTTAGAGGCTCGCGTTCACGCCTTCGGCGGGTTCCGGTTCTTCGGGCGACGGCGCATGCTCGCTTTCGAGGTCGCCTTCGAGTTGGCGTTGGCGATGAACCGTGCCGTCGGACTCGAAGATGTAGGCGGAGGGAGTTTCTTTCATGATGATGTCCTGAAGGCGCATGAGGCCGTAGAGCAGGGCTTCGGGGCGCGGGGGGCAGCCGGGGATATACACATCCACGGGGATGGTGCGATCCACGCCCTGCATCGTCGAGTAGGAATCGAACGGCCCGCCCGTCGAGGCGCACGCGCCCATCGCGATAACCCACTTCGGCTCCGGCATCTGATCGTAGACGCGGCGCACGACCGGCCCCATCTTCAGCGTCACCGTGCCGGCGACGATGATCAGGTCGCTCTGGCGGGGCGAGGGACGGAAGACGCCCGCGCCGAAACGGTCTATGTCGAAACGCCCCGCGCCCGTCGCCATCATCTCGATGGCGCAACAGGCCAGCCCGAAGGTCATCGGCCACAGCGCGGACTTGCGCGCCCAGTTCACCGTATGCTTCACCGGCGCGATGTTCATCACCGGCGCGGCCACGTTTCGCCGCAGCGCGTTGAAGATCGCGTCCACGGTCGTCAGTACGATTCCTTCGGGATGCTCTGCCATAAGAGGTTTCAAGTTTCAGGTTTCAAGTTTCAAGACTGAGGTTCAGGGTTCTTTGTCTTGAACTTGAAACCTGAAACCTGAAACTTGAAACTTATCTCACGCCCATTCCAGCGCGCCTTTGCGCCAGGCGTAGTAGTAGCCGAGGACGAGGATGCCGATAAAGATGAGCATCTCGACGAGGGCGAATTTGGTGAAGGAGAAATCGTCGCCCATGAAGATGATCGCCCAGGGCAGCAGGAAGATCGTCTCCACGTCGAAGATGAGAAAGAGCATCGCCACGATGTAGTAACGCACGGTGAAGCGGTCGTGCGCCTCGGTCGTCGGGTCGATGCCGCATTCGTAGGGGCGCATCTTGTCTTTTTGCCAGATGCTCGGACGAATCAGTCGCCCGAGAACGATGGGCAGCACCGGGAAGATGACGGCGAAGGCGAAGAAGATCATCACCGGCCAGTAGGCCGTGACGGGGCTGCCCATTTGCGCCGTGGCGGGCGCATTGGCCGTCGCCGCCGCCGTGGTCGCATCCGTGGCCGCGTTCGCCGCTTGGAGAAGTATCAGGCTCAACATGTTCTCTACAGGTTGGGACGGGAAGGCGCGTTCAAGTTCCGGGTTAGCGAACAAGCGCAATATAAGCGCGCCGCGCACGGTTAGTCAATCACTTTCGCCGCCCCGCGATTTCGAGGACGGCCGCCCGCGCCGCTTGCCGCGCGGCGACTATCGCGGGAGACCGCGCGACGCCCGGCCGGAGAGCGCGCGTGAGCGTCGGCCGGAGCGCGCACCGTGAGCTACGGGCGGGCGCGCGTTTGGAGGGCATCCATCCGCCGCCGGATCAGTTCGAGAGTTTCGCGCGTCTTCACGTTTGCGGCCGCGGCGGAATCGCCGCCGGCCTTGAGTGTGTCCAACGCGAGCCGGTAATGCTTCAGAGCCTCGGCCGTGCGCCCCAGGTTGGGAGCGTCCGCGTTTCCCAACACCTCTCCCAGATGAAGATGGCTGATCGCCAGAGACAACCGCGCCTGTGCATTTTGCGGGTCGGCCTCCACCAAACTCTGGAAGATGTCGAGCGACTTGCGGCGACTCTCCAGAGCCTCCCTTAGTTCGCCTTTGGCGGCCATCGCGTCGCCGATCTTTTCGTGCGCGATGGCCGCGTCGCGCACGGCATCGGTGTCGTTGGGAAAGTCGGCCGCGAGCGGTTCGCGGATCGCGCTCGATTTGCGGTAGGTCTCCAACGCTTCGTCCACTTGGCCTGCCGCTTCGAGCATCGTGCCGAGCCGCTCGTAGATCAGGCCGAGCAGGCGGCGCGTTTTGGGGTTGGCGGGGTCGGCGGCGTAGAGAGATTCCAGAATCTCGGCCGAGGCGCGATAGCTCTGCATCGCCCCGGCCGCGTCGCCGGAGTTAGTGAAGTTCGCGTTGCCGAGCACGTCGCCGAGTTTGACGTAGCTGATCGCGAGCGACTGTCGCGCCGCCGCGTCGGCGGGCACGGCGTCAGCAATCGCCTTGAAGATCGAGAGCGACCTGCGTTGGCTCTCGACCGCGCCTCCGGCGTCGCCCGTCGCGGCCTGCGCGTCGCTCATCTTCTCGCTGATGACGCCGACGAAACGGCGCGCTTGAGCGTCGGCCGGGTCGGACGCCGTGAGCCGCGCGGCAATCGTCAACGCCTTGCGATAGCTTTCGAGCGCGCCCGGCGTATCGCCGAGATTGGCGTTGCTCGGATTGCCCTGCACGTTGCCGACCTTGAGGTAGGCCGCGACCAACTCGCGTTGCAGCCCGGCATCGCCCTGCGCTTCCTGCGCCAGACTATCCAGATATTCCAGCCCCCTTTTCACCAGCAGTTCGCGCGCGGGCGTGGAGCCGGGCAGGTTGGCGATGGCGTCGTGCAGTTCGAACAAATTCGAGTTTGCCAGCTTGCGCACGTCGTTGAAACGCCGCTCGGCGCGCGCCCGCTCGCTCCTCGCCACGCGCGCCTGCCAGATGGTCGTGGTGAGGCCGGCGATGGTCGCCAGCACGACGAGCGAAGCCGAAGCCGCGCCCACTTTATGACGCCCGATGAACTTCGCGGCGCGATAGGCGAAGGTGGCCTTGCGCGCGCTGACCGGCAGACCTTCCAGATAGCGACGGATGTCCTCGGAGAACTGTTCGACCGTGGCGTAGCGGCGCGCAGGCTCTTTCCTGAGCGCGAGCAGCACGATGTTGTCGAGGTCGCCGCGCAACAATTTCGGATTGCGGAAGGCGGAAGGCGGATCGGCGGAGCCGGTTTTCGTTTCCCGCCGGCGCGCTCCGAAATCCGAAATCGCCTTGCTCGGCCGTTCCGGTTGCTGTTCGCAGATCACGCGCGCGATCTCTTCGGGGCGGCGACTCTGCAAATGGTAGGGGCGTTGGCCGGTCAGGAGTTCGTAGAGCAGCACGCCGAGGCTATAGATGTCGCTGGCGGTGGTGACGGATTCGCCGCGCACCTGTTCGGGGCTGGCGTATTCGGGCGTCATCACGCCGAGCATCGTGACGGTATGAGAGGCCGCCTCATGCGCGCGTTCGGGGTCGAGCAGTTTGGCGATGCCGAAGTCGAGCAGTTTCGGTTCGCCCGCGGGCGTGACGAGAATGTTCGAGGGTTTGATGTCGCGGTGGACGACCAGATGTCGATGCGCGTAAGAGACGGCGGCGCAGACCTGACGAAAGAGCCGGAGGCGGGCGGCGGTCGGGAGTTGGCGCGCGTCGCAGAACTTATCAATCGCCTGCCCTTCGATGTATTCCATGACGAAGTAGGGCAGCCCTTCTTTCGTCTTGCCGCCGCCGAAGAGACGCGCGACGTGCGGGTGATTCAGGCCGGCGAGAATTTGCTCCTCGTGCCGGAAGCGGCGCAGCACGTCCGCCGTGCCGAGGCCGCGCTTCACCACCTTGACGGCCACCTCGCGGCCGAGTTCCACATCGCGCGCGAGGTAAACTTCGCCCATGCCGCCTTCGCCGAGCAGCCGTTTGATTTCGTAGCCCTCAAGCGTCTGCCCCGTTTGCAACTCGCCGCCGTCGCCGTCGTCGAACAATTCGGCGGCCATCTGAAACGCGGGCGATTCGATGAAGTCGCGCGCCTGCTCCTGATGCCGCAGCAGCGATTCGACCTCGGCGCGCAACGTGTGATCGCCGCCGCACGACTCGGCGAGGAACGCGCTCCACTCGGACGGCTCGCGCTCCAACGCGGACTCGACGAGTTCCGCCACCTGCTCCGCCCGCTCAGTCTGCACCCGCCGGCTCCTTACTCAGTTCGCGGCAGAGCCACAGCTTGGCGAAGTTCCAATCGCGCAGGACGGTTTTTTCCACGATCCCAAGCACCTCCGCGATCTCTTTCGCCTCCAGACCGCCGAAGAATTTCAACTCCACGACCTCGCTTTTGCGCGGGTAGGTTTGCGCCAGCAGTTTCAAAGCGTCGTCGAGCGCGACGAGGTCGGCGGCGCGCTCGTGCGGCAGGATGCGCGCTTCGTCGAGGGTTAAGTTCTGCGCCGCCCCGCCGCGCTTGAGGGCGGTGTGCGCGCGCGCGTGATCCACGAGGATGCCGCGCATCAGACGCGCCGCCACCCCGTAAAAGTGCGCGCGGCTCTGCCAGCCTATTTTCTGCGCGCCGACCATGCGCACGTAAGCCTCGTGGACGAGCGCGGTGGCTTGCAGCGTGTGGTCGGAACGCTCGCGCCGCAGGTAGTCGCGGGCGAGACGGCGCAGTTCGTCATAGACGAGCGGCATCAGTTTGAGCGGCGCGTCCTTGTCGCCGTCGCTCCAATCTTTAAGGATGCGGGTGACATCCTGCGGCGAGGGTGTATCCAAAATTGCCTCCGTTTTCCGGCCTCGAATTTTACCCCTGAACCCGCCGGGAGAGAAAATTCAGGAACGGCGGGAGAAAAAGTTTTTGCCCCATGCCCGTTTCCACCCGGTTTTAAAGGCAAGGGCAAACGGTAAGGGGGAAGGGGGAAAGGGGGAAGACGAAAGCGGGGCGCGACCGTTGAATGGCTGCGCCCCGCTTCCGGTTTTACCTTTACCCCTTCCCCCTTACCCTCTGCCCTTCTTCCCGCCCTTCATGCTTCCTTCGCCTCCTCGTGCGAACGCCCGGCCAGCAGCGAGACGGCGTGACCGAGCACCGGCCGAATCACCGCGAAACATTCGCGGACAGCCTGCGGTGCGCCCGGCATATTGACGATCAACGTGCCCGCGCGGATGCCGCACACGCCGCGCGAGATCATCGCCGTGGGCGTCTGCCGCAAAGTCTCGGCACGCATCGCCTCGGCCAGCCCCGGCGCATCGCGTTCGATGACGGCGCGCGTCGCCTCCGGCGTGTTGTCGCGCGGGCTGAACCCCGTGCCGCCCGTCGTCACGATCAGATTCACGTCCGCGCGTTCGGCGTAGGCGCGGAGCTTATCCCGCAGCGGTTCGAGGTCGTCCGCCACCACTTCCGCCGCCACCACCTCCGCGCCCAACTCGCCGAGCAACTCCACCAACGCCGCCCCCGACTCGTCCACCCGCTCGCCCCGCGCGCACGCGTCGCTCGACGTGATCACAACCGCTCGAATCTGCTCCGCCACAAATTGCCTCCGGCGAGAACGATCTACGGGAAAGCGTCAGTCGTCAGTAGTCAGTTGTCCGTGGTCAGTTGTCCGTTGCGCGTGATTATCACACAAGTTGCTGAAGACCCGCTTGAACAACTGACAACGGACTACGGACAACTGACCACGGACAACTGACCACGGA
>DASQNL010000762.1:0-2292 GCA_035644995.1 Pyrinomonadaceae bacterium
TGATCGGCTCTCATCATCTTCTTGAAGAAGCGTTTTGCCGCAAAAACGTCGCGTTTAGCCGAGAGCATGAACTCAATAGTTTGGCCTTGCTTATCCACAGCGCGATACAAATACTTACAGGTCTTCCCGACTTTGATATAAGTCTCGTCCACACGATAAGACGTGCCGCTCATCCTCAAATGAGGCCGGATGCGCTTGTTGATTTCAGGAGCATATCTTTGTACCCGCCTGACCACGGTCGAGTGCTCTACTTCGAGCCCGCGCTCGCGCATCATCTCTTCAACATCTCGGTAAGAGAGTTGATATCGGCAGCACCAACGGACACACAACAAGATGATGTCGGGCGCGTAATGTCGCCAGTTGAAAGGTGAGGAGTGATGCTTCAAGAAGAGACCTGATGAGCGATGTTAGGAGAGCCTGAAGGTGGGATAATACCTGACTTGCAATTCTTGCAACACTGCCCTTTTATCTAGAGTGGAAAAATCGCACGGTAGGTTCCGCCGTCGGGCAAAATGCCTTCGGAGTAAAGAGGCGGTATAAGGTTACGACCTACACGTCGCTCCAGAGTTCACTGTACTCGCTTGCTCTTCCAAAATTTAACTAGCGATTTTATGTTTAGTGGATGTAGTATTCGCCACTCCTAGATAGTTTCCGGCAACTGGTGAAGCCTCAATACCACTAATCACCTTCGCTGGTTCAAACACATCCTGCTGCGAAGTAAGAAAGTCATGCAGTTTCCTCTCACCATGACGCACCTTTTCCCGAGAAAGCATCAATCTGCTTCCCGCTTATGGTTTTTTTTGCTGGAGAGTAAGCTATACTCATTCACGTACAACTTCCAATAAGGAGTATCTCAGGTAGCGTTGCAAAAATATTTTGGCCGCAATTAGTCGAGCTAAAGAATAACCACGCCTCAATATCTTGCGGGGTAAGAATGTTTTTAACTCTACCCATTGGGGGCCGCACTAAACTTCCGTAAAACGACTGACGAGGAGAGGTTCTTGTGAAAACTGAAGCCACACCGACAGCCAACAGCGGTAACGGGAAATCTTCGCGCTGGATAGATCGGGCGCTTAACATGGTCGAGCGGATCGGGAATCGTCTCCCCGACCCGGCGGCGCTCTTTCTGATCCTGCTCGTCGTCGTGTGGCTCCTGTCGGCGCTGCTCGCGCCGGTTCAGTTTGCGGAGCTCGACCCGCGCAGCGGCAAGCCCATCCAGATCAACAACCAGTTGACGGGCACGGCCATCGCCACC
The DNA here is from genome assembly GCA_035644995.1 of Pyrinomonadaceae bacterium. Classification (GTDB taxonomy): domain Bacteria; phylum Acidobacteriota; class Blastocatellia; order Pyrinomonadales; family Pyrinomonadaceae; genus JAIVJZ01. The sequence goes on from DASQNL010000762.1 coordinate 1,256, forward strand.
TTTCTCTCGACGATGGTGACGACGTTCACGGGTTTCCACCCGCTCGGTGTCGTCCTCGTCGCCCTGCTCGGCGTCGGCGTCGCGGAACACACGGGCTTCATCAACGCATCCCTCAAAGGTCTGCTCAGCTTCACCCCGAAGCTGCTGCTCACGCCGATGCTCATCCTTGTCGCTGTCGTTAGTCACACGGCTGCCGATGCCGGTTATGTGCTCGTCATCCCGTTGGGGGGCGTGATCTTCTACGCCGCAGGCCGACATCCGCTGGCGGGGATCGCTGCCGCCTTCGCGGGGGTGTCCGGCGGTTTCAGCGCAAACTTCGTCCCGTCAAGCATCGACCCATTGCTGGCCGGCCTGACTCAGTCCGCCGCACAGATCATCGACCCGGCTCGCGCGGTCAACCCGCTCTCCAACTGGTTCTTCACCGGAGCCTCGTGCCTGCTCATCATGGGCGTTGGCTGGTTCCTGACCGACCGCGTGATCGAGCCGCGGCTGCGCGACGTGAAGGTGGACGGGGACGTGGCCGAGATGCCCAAGATGGAGACCCTCGGAAAGCGTGAGCGGCGCGGCCTCTTCGCCGGCCTGGCGACGCTCGCGGCCGGCGTCATCCTGCTGGCGCTCGTCTCCGCCCCCGCGGCCTCGCCGATGCGCTCGCCGACGGCCTACAGGCTGACGCCTGATTCCTTCAACAGCCTCAGGGCGGCTGGCGTCCCCGACGACGTGTTGAAGAAAGCGGAGCCGATGCTCAACCGCGAGCAACCGAACCAGAAGGCTTTTCAGGACGCGCTGAAAGGGCGGCTGGGCGAAGAGGCAAACGCGGCTCACGGCGCAGCGTTTCTGAGCAGCGCCGCGCCGGTCGCGCCACAGCTAACGGTTGCGAACGCGCCGCTGATGCAATCCATCGTCCCGCTCATCTTCCTGCTCTTTCTTCTGCCGGCCATCGTCTACGGCTACGTCGCCGGAACGGTGAAGAGCCACCGCGACATTATCCAGGGGATGAGCAAAACGATGAGCACTATGGGCGACTACATTGTGCTTGC
>DASQNL010000763.1:0-3677 GCA_035644995.1 Pyrinomonadaceae bacterium
GTGAACATCAGACAGGTCGCCGCGACGCCGAGATAACAGAAGAGAGCGAGCAGGCGTTTTTTCAAGTTTGAATAATCGGAAATCGCGCCGAGGATGGGCAGGAGAAAAACTTGCAGGAAGACCGAGATGGAGATGCAGAAGGGGAAGAACGATTTGGCCGTGACGGAGCCGAGCCAGCCGAAACTGACGAGCGTGCCGTTGTCGCCGAGCGCAACCTGCGCGAGCCGCGTCACGTACTGGCCGAGCATGACGCCCGCCACCGTCGTCGAGAAGGCGGAGTTCGCCCAGTCGTACATCATCCAGCCGAACACTTCGCGCCGGTCATTCTTGCCGCCGGGTCGCGCCGGTGGTGTTTGACGCGCACGGCGTGCGGGCGCGGCTCGCTCTGTTTCGCTCATGCGTGGTTGGCCTCGTCGGCGGTCAGGGTTTCGATGATGGCGGGCGTGATGTCCGCGAGCGTGCGGATGCGGCGTTGCGCCCCGGCGCGGCGCGCTCCCCAGAGAAGCGTCGGCACGAGATTGCGCGTGTGGTTGCGGATGCTCAGGTCTTCCACGTTGCCGTGGTCGCTCGTGAGGACGACGGTCGTCACGGACAAGTCCACGCGTTCGATGACGGCGCGCACGAAGGCGGCGAGATTTGAGATCACGGCGAGCGCGCCGTCCATGTCCTGCGCGTGGCCGACCCGGTCTGTGATGAAATATTCGTAGAGCGTGAAGCGGTGCGCGGCGACGAGCGCGGCCAAAACGTCGGCCGCTTCGGCGGGCGTGCGCGGCGGCACATCGAAGCCCGCCCCGATGACGAGTTCGTTCGTGAAATCCTGATAAACCGCCTCGCCGCGCTGCAAATCTTCGAGCCGCCGAAACGACATGCCCGCCGCTTCCACGGCGACCGTGGTGGCCGACACCCAGCGCGGCCGCGTCTCGAAGAAACGCGGCGTATAGGCGTTAGCGAAAGTGTTCGGTTCGATGCGAGCGCGTTGGAGTTGGAGGAAGATGGAATGCGCGCGGATGATCTCGCGCAACGCCTCGTTGGGGAAGCCCTGCTTGTGATGGCCGAGGCGCGCGGGCGCATTGATGCCGGTGAGGATCGTCGTCTGCCCTGACGCGCTCTGCGGCCGCCCTTCGATGCCGAGGCAGGCATCGGTGCGCGCAAGCAACCCATTGTGTGAGAGTTGGGGTTCTTCGCCGGTGAACACGGCGAGCGGCGCGGCGGCGTCTCCGAGGCGTGCGAGCGGGTTGTGCGCCCCGCGCGTGCCGATGCCGAGGCCGTCCACGAAGATGAGTAGCGTTCGTCGCATCGGGTGAGATATTAGCACGCCCGAAATTCCCGCCGCGCGCCGAAACTCTGTTATATTGAGACCCGAAAGCCTTCAATTCGTTTCACCCGCGTGCGCGTTCGCACGCTGAAATTGCCGCCCACATATTTTCAGTATTTTTAGTTCGCCCGCCGGAGGATCGAATGACATCGTTGAGAAAACTGTGCGCGTCCGCGCTCTCGCTCATCTTCGCGCTCGGCGTCGCGCCCGCCATGATGTCTGTGCGGGCGCAGGACGATAAGGCCGCGACGAAGACCGCCCCGCCGCGCACGCCCGTGGCGGTCGCGCCGCAGCCCGTCCCGTATTTCACCGAGCCGACGCTCGCGCCCGACCGCTCCGAGATCGCGTTCGTCTCCGGCGGCGACATCTGGACGGTCGCGCTCGCGGGCGGCGAGGCGCGCCTGCTCGTTTCGCACGCCGCCAACGAGTCGCGCCCGGTCTATGCGCCCGACGGCCGCCGCCTCGCCTTCACTTCAAGCCGCACCGGCAACGGCGACATCTACGTGCTCGCGCTCGACACGGGCGAACTGCGCCGCTTAACGTTTGACGACTCGAACGATCAACTCGATGCGTGGTCGCGCGACGGCCGCTGGCTCTACTTCTCCTCGTCGAGCCGCGACATCGCAGGCATGAACGACATCTTCCGCGTCAGCCCCGAAGGCGGCACGCCGATGCAGGTGAGCGCGGATCGCTATACGAACGAATTTTTCTCCGCGCCCTCGCCCGACAACGCCGCCGTGGCGTTCACGGCGCGCGGCATTGCCTCCGGCCAATGGTGGCGCAAGGGGCGCAGCCACATCGACGAGTCGGAAATCTGGGTGTTGCGCGGCGTGAACGCCGCGACGAGCGCGCCCGCATCCGCATCGCCCTCCTACGAGCAGATCACCAACGGCGGCGCGAAGGAGATGTGGCCGATGTGGCATCCGGACGGGCGCGGCCTTTTCTACGTCTCCGACCGCGGCGGGGCGCAGAATATCTGGCAGCGCAGCACCGGGCAGGCGCGCGGCGAGGCCGCGCGGCCGCTCACGAAATTTACGGATGGGCGCGTGCTCTGGCCGAGCATCTCAACCGACGGGCGCGTGATCGTCTTCGAACGCAACTTCCGCATCTGGAAACTGGACACGTCGAACAATCAAACGAGCGAGGTCGCCATCACGCGGCGCGGCGCGCCCGCCGAGCCGGTCGTCGAGCATTTGCGCCTGACGGATCGGATAGACGAGTTTGCCCTCGCGCCCGACGGAAAGAAGGTGGCGTTCATCGTGCGCGGCGAACTCTTCGCCGCCTCGAGCGCGGACGGCGGCGATGCGGCGCGCATCACCGTGAGCGCGGCGGCCGAATCGCAAGTCGCCTGGTCGCCAGACAGCCGCCGCCTCGTCTACGTCTCCGACCGCGACGGCACGCCGCACCTCTTCAGTTACGACTTCGGCAAAAACACCGAGACGCAGTTGACGCAGGCCGCGCAAGCCGATGCCACGCCGCGCTTCTCGCCCGACGGCAAACTGCTCGCCTTCGAGCGCGCGGGCAGGGAACTGCGCGTGCTGAACGTCGAGACGAGGGCTGAGAGCGTGGTGGCGCAGGGGAATTTCGACCGCCCCCCGATCAACCCCGACCGCCCTTTCATCTGGTCGCCCGACAGCCGTTGGATCGCTTTCATGCCGGTGGCGGCGAAGTTGTTTCGCAACGTGCAGGTCGTGCGCGTGGACGGCAACGCGGGCGCAGTCCTGCCCGTCGCGCAGCCCGTCAGTTTTCTGGCGAACGTCTTCAGCAACACCGTCTCGTGGAGTCCCGACGGCACGTTCATGCTGTTCGACACGGGGCAGCGCACGGAGAGTTTTCAGGTGGCGCGGATCGACCTCATCCCGCGCACGCCGCGCTTCCGCGAAGATCAATTCCGCGACCTCTTCCGCGAGGAGACGCCGCGTAACCTGACGCCGCCGCAGCGCGATACCACCGCGCCGACCCCGACCGCGACGCCGACACCGGCCGCGACGCCTATCCCCTCGCCCTCGCCCGCGACGAGCGAAGGCGACGAGCGGAAGAAGCCGCATGAGAAGAAAGTCGAGATCACGTTTGAAGGTATACGCCAGCGGCTCAGCCTGCTGCCCATCGGCATCGACGTGAACTATCAGGCCATCAGCCCGGACGGCAAGTGGGTCGTGCTGATCGCGAGCGCGGCCGGACAGCAGAACCTCTACGCCTATTCGCTCGATGAACTCGCCCGCGAACCGGCCGTGCCGAAGCAGTTGACCTCCACGCCGGGCTTCAAAGGTCTCGCGCAGTTTTCGCCCGACGGCAAAGAGATTTTCTACCTCGATCAGGGGCGCATCAACGCCGTCACGCTCGAAGGCAAGACGCGCCCGCT
>DASQNL010000764.1:0-5138 GCA_035644995.1 Pyrinomonadaceae bacterium
CGAATCGGTGCTCAGGTGGTGTCGTTCCATCGAAACGCTCACGCGGCGGCAGATCGAATGTTTGGACATCGGCGGCGGTTGGTGGCCGGACGATTGGCACACGGAGTCGGACGACCAGTTCGCCGCCGCCATCGCGCGCGCGCGCAATTTCCTGCCCTTCGTCAAGCAGATCATTTCCGAACCCGGCAAAGCGATGGCGCAACCTTCGATGGCCGTGGCGATGCGCTTGCTTGAGTTTGAAGAGTCGGGGGAAGAAGCGTTGACGGAGGCGGTGGTCGACGGCTCGATTGCCGAACTGCCGATGCACTTTTTTCAGCCGCACCGGATTTTGCGTCAGGACAAGCACACCGGGGAATGGCAAACCTTAAAACACGGGAAGACGCATCTCTTGGGCAGACTTTGTATGGAACATGACGTGGTCGCGTCAAACGTCGAGTTGCCGGAGGGCGTGCGCCCCGGCGACGTTCTGGTTTTCTGTGATGCGGGAGCTTACGATAGGAGCATGTCATATGTCTTTGGCCGAGGATAAGATCGAATTTGACGAAATTGATTTCGCGGATACCAGCGCGGCGATGCAGAAGTGGGAACACTTCCCGGCATCCGTGATTGCACATCACGGCGAGCGGTGCTGCCTGATGGCGCGTGAGTGGGTTCTCTCCACGGACTACTCACAATTGAATGCGGGCAATCCGCTCACCGGGCCGCGTTGGCTGCGCCAGAAGTACACCTGGGGGCCTTCCACGTGGCCGATTTACTGGTGCGAAGCCGTTGAGCAAAAAACGCTCGACTGCGGCGCGCTGGCCTCGCTCGCGGTGGAAGTTTTCACCGCGCGCGGCGTCCGCAGCTATCCGGCGCAGTTCATTCAACAGTACTCGGAAGACGCCACGCGCCAGTGGGCTGAGAGTTGGGACAGGAAGGATGCCTCCGTCCACTGGATCAAGGAAGATTTGATTTACCACGAAGGCTGCGCCGTCGTGGTGCGAGACAACGAGGTCAGACTGTGGGACCCGAGCGCGGGCTGGTGGGTCAACCCGAAACAGGCCGGCGGCTACGGGGGGCTGTTAGCCCTGCGTATATTCGCAGCACACGCTAATACCCCCGCCGAGTTTATCTGGGGTACGCAGCGCATCAGCCCGAACCGCTGGCAGAAAATCGAACGCGCCCGCGAGGATTTTGCTTTAGCGGCCGCGAAGTAAACCGCGCGCATGGTTCGGGTTCGCATCGTGCGGAGAGAAACAGGCGCAGGCCGTGCGGAGTACTCTACTCCGCACGGCCTGCGCCTTTTTCCTGTTCCTGACTTAAGATAAAGCGATGAGTGGTCTGGACAACGCTTTTTTCTCGGTTCTCGATCTCGCTCCCGTCAAGGAGGGAGGGACGATTACCGAAACGTTCCGTGAAACGCTCGACCTGGCGCGCCACGCCGAGACGTGGGGCTACCGACGCTACTGGCTGGCCGAACACCACAACATGCCCGGCATTGCGAGCGCGGCCACGGCCGTGCTCATCGGTTACGTGGCCGGCGGCACCGAAACCATCCGGGTCGGGTCGGGCGGCGTGATGCTGCCGAATCACGCGCCGCTCGTGATCGCCGAGCAATTCGGCACGCTCGAAGCTCTCTATCCCGGCAGGATTGATCTGGGGCTGGGGCGTGCGCCCGGAACTGACCAACGCACGGCGCGCGCCCTGCGACGCCATCTCGAAACCGGCGCGGATGATTTCCCGCGCGACGTGGCGGAGTTGCAGTCCTATTTCGACGCGCTCCGGCCGGGTCAGGCCGTGCGCGCCGTTCCCGGAGCCGGGTTACGCGTGCCCATCTGGCTCTTAGGCTCCAGCCTGTTCAGCGCGGAACTGGCGGCCGCGCTGGGGCTGCCGTTTGCCTTCGCTTCTCACTTCGCCCCGGACTACTTGATGCACGCGCTTGAAATTTACAGAAGCCGGTTTCAGCCCTCGGAAGCCTTGAGCAAGCCTCATGCGATGGTGGGCGTCAACGTGTTCGCGGCCGACACTGACGCGGAAGCGCAACGCCTGTTCACGTCTCTCCAACGCCAATTCGTCAACCTGCGGCGCGGCGTGCCGGGTCTGCTGCAACCGCCGGACGACACGCTGGAAGGGAACTGGTCGGAGATGGAGAAGGCGGGCGTCGAGCGCATGCTCGCCTGTTCCGTCGTCGGCTCGCCCGCGACGGTGCGCCGGGGGCTGGAGTCCTTCATTGACGCGACGCAGGCCGACGAGATCATCGTCACCGCGCAAATCTTCGACCACGCGGCGCGCCTGCGCTCTTTCGAAATCGTCGCCGGGGTGATGGCCGGTCGGCAGACGATGTGATGCTCTCTAGCGGAGACGGCCGGGTGCGGGAGTGAGGAATAGTTTGAGTGTGAGTGTGCGAACGATAACAGCGACGCGCTACGTGACGCCCTTGCGCGAAGGCGGTTCGCTGCCCGCCATCGTCGAGGCGGACGACGACGGTCTCTACGTCCTGAAATTTCGCGGCGCGGGGCAGGGGCCGAAAGCTCTGATCGCCGAACTGGTGGCGGGCGAAATCGGCCGCGCGCTCGGTTTGCCCGTCCCTGAGATAGTCTTCGTCGAATTGGACGCCGCGCTCGCGGGCACCGAACCCGACCCGGAGATTCAAGACCTCTTGAAGGCCAGCGTCGGCCTTAACCTCGCGCTCGATTATCTGCCGGGTTCGGTCACGTATGATCCGCTGGTCGAGCAGGTGAGTCCCGAACTGGCCTCGACGGTCGTCTGGTTCGATGCCTACGCGACGAACGTCGACCGCACGCCGCGCAACGCGAACATGCTCATGTGGCACAAGCGGCTCTGGCTCATCGACCACGGGGCGTCGCTCTACTTTCATCACGCGTGGACTAACTATCTTGAGCGCAGCCGCGGCGCGTTCGAGCACGTCAAAGATCACGTGCTGCTCCCGCCCGCGACCCTGATACGCGAACTCGACGAGACGCTCGCCGGTCGCCTGACCCCGGAGGTCATCGGCGCAATCGTCGGCCTCATCCCGGATGTTTGGCTCCACGGTGATGCCACCTTCAAGAGCGCGGGCGAGTTTCGACAGGCATACTTCGACTACTTGACCCGGCGGCTCGAACCGCCGCGACTTTTCGTGCAGGAGGCCGTGCGTGTCAGATCGTCACTCGTTTAATTACGCCGTCGTGCGGGTCGTGCCGCACGCCGAGCGCGAAGAGTTTATGAACGTGGGGGTGATTCTCTCGTGCCACGCGGCCGGCTTCCTCAACGCCGCCTTCGAGGTTGACGAGCGACGCCTCGCCGCGTTTGCGCCCGGTCTGGACGTGAACGAGTTGCAGGCTCATCTCGAAGCCATCCGTTTGATCTGCGAGGGGGGCGAGCGCGGCGGGGCTATCGGACGCCTCCCCCGCCGCGCCCGCTTCGATTGGCTGGTCGCGCCCCGCAGCACCATCGTCCGCACCTCGGCGGTGCATGCCGGGCTGTGCTTCGACCCGCGCCAATCGCTGCAAGACTTGCTGCGAAAGATGGTGAGCGTGCCGCCCGCAAACGCTTGATCGTCTCGTGAGATAATCCTTTGACGCTCGACGGCCTTGCCGGCCGGGCGAAAAAAATCTTGTCATTCATTTCTCGTCCATACGATAATCGGCGCGCTCAAGCGGTCTATTCCGAGATGTCCATTGCTGCCCGGTGTTGGCTGAGCGACAGGCAACAACTCCCATAATATTTGCAAAGCAACCGCTCTCATCCCACAACCCGGCTTGGCCGGACGCGTCTCAATTTTTTCCTGCTGGGCGCGCTCCTCGTCAGCTTAACGTCGTCCGCGCCCGCCCGGACGACAGCCGCTTCCGCGCCGCGCCTGCCCGGCTTTCATGCCGAGACGTGGACGACCGAACAGGGCTTGCCCGGCGACACCGTTCGCGCCGTGCAGCAGACGCGCGACGGCTATCTCTGGATCGCCACGCAAGGCGGCCTGGCGCGTTTCGACGGCGTTCGCTTCCACGTCTTCAACCAGCAGAGCGTCGAAGAGTTTCGCACGAACGAGTGCTCCGAATTGTTGGAAGACGCGGCCGGTCAACTCTGGATCGGGACAATCGGCGGCGGCCTCCTGCGTTACGCGGCGGGGAAGTTCACGGCCTACGGGCGCGCCGAGGGGCTGCCCACCGATGTCGTCATACGTCTCTTTGCAGACCGCGCCGGGCGGCTCTGGATCACTTCCTACGAAAGTCTCACGCTGTTCGACGGGCACCGGTTCACCACCTTCAACACCGCCGACGGCGGGCGCAGCGTCTATTCCATTCCGTTCCACGAGGACGAAGCCGGGCGCGTCTGGTTCTTCAACTCGCGCAGCACGAGTTTCACGAACAATTCCGCGCTCGGCTTCTACGAAGACGGGCGGCTGCACACGGGCGACGAGGCGGCGCGACTCTTCCCGCTGAAGTTCGCGCCGAACTCCGGCGGCCTGCCCGTGCGCGATGCGTTCTGGATGCAATCGCCGGAGACGAGAACCCTCACGCGGCTGCCCTTGGCGAACGGCGGCGCGCCGGAAACGAAAGTTACATACGATGCGGCCATCGCGCCCACGCGCGCCTACGAAGACGCGCAGGGTCGCCTCTGGCTCACCGGCAACCTGAATGAGCTATTTCTTCTGAGCGGCGGCGGGCTGCGCCGCGTGACTTCAAACGCACCGCCGCGCGGCGCGATCAACGCCCTCCATGCCGACCGCGAAGGCAATCTCTGGGTGGGCACGAGCAACGGCTTGACGCGTCTCAAAGCGCAGGCGTTCGCCGCCTACACCGTCGCCGACGGGCTGGCGCACGAGTCTTCGTGGACGATCTTTGAAGACAGCCGGGGCGACCTCTGGGTCGGCACGAGCAGCGGCCTGAACCGTTGGCGCGAGGGGCGGTTCGACACCTACACGGAGCGCGACGGCATGGCCGGGAGCGCGGTCGTGAGCATCGCGGAAGATACCTCCGGGCGACTTTGGTTCGCGTCGACCGACGGGCTGACGAGCTACCACGAGGGGCGTTTTCGAGCCTATGCGCGGCGCGAAGGCTTGCTCAGCGAAAACGTGCGCGGAGTGCTGGTTGACCGGCGCGGGCGGCTCTGGGTCGGCACGCTCGGCGGCCTCCATCTCTTCGAGGCGGAACGCTTCAAGC
>DASQNL010000765.1:0-3361 GCA_035644995.1 Pyrinomonadaceae bacterium
GATTGAACGGGCTGCGCTTTCAACTTGTGCGCTCGTTGCCGGAGCGGGTGCGGGTCGCGGCGTTGCTGTTTGAGGTAAAGAGTTAGGAAGCTCGGCGCGGGCGCGGCTTCATTCTTCAAGTCATCTCAACGCCCCGGCGCGCCCATCTTGATCTCTTCCTTCACCTCACGCACGTCGTGCGCGACACGCTTGATCTCTTTGTCCACGTCCTTCACGTCGTCGCGCACGGCTTCGACCTCGCCCGTCACATCCTTGACCGCCGCTCTGACCTCGCCCGTGATGTCTTTTTTGACCTCTTCCTTAATCCCGCGCGCGGCCTCTCTGGCCTCCTCTTTAACCGCATCCTCCATCACTTGTAGCACCTCGTGCGGTTTGGGCGAAACTTTGAGCGCCTCGATTTCGGGGTCGGTCTTGTAGTTGAAGCGGTCGTAGACCGAATCGAGTTGCTGCGCGATGTGTTCGAGAAGTTCGAGCGTTTTGGCGGACTTCTGTTCGGCTAGCATGTTGACTTGCAGATCGAGTTCGGCGCGCTTCTCGCTCAAGGCCGACATGCGGTTTTGCGAGATGAGCACGAAGGTGGAAAGAAAGATGGCTTCGAGCGAGACGATCATCGTGAGCAGGCCGAAGGGGTACGGGTCGAAGTCGCTGACGTAGGGGAGGCGAATCAGGTTGATGTTGAGCAGAATCCACAGGCCGAACCATACGACGTGGGTCAGCACAAACATGGTCGAGCCGGAAAAGCGGGTAATGGAATCGGAGATACGTTCCTGCGGCTTGCGGGTGGCAACGTCCTTGCGCTGCATCTCGGAGATGGCAACGATGTTCTTGCGGATGATTTCGTTTTGCGAAACGGCTTGAGTGCTCATTAGAGTTCGGCAGCCTCCGTGGAAAATAAGCTCGGGGAGTATAACCTGCGGGTCTGGGCGCGCCGGAGCACGCTTCGTCGTTCCTTTAAACAAACTTCGTGCCAGCGGCAAGACGTTAATATTGCAAAGGAAAAGGGCGTCGCCGGATCGCCCCGGCGCGTATCCCGTATCCGTTTGATGCACGCGCGGGCTGTTTCCGACGCTGCGGCGCGGCGTTGAGCTTCGGGCGGCTTTTCGTCGTCCGCGAGCAATCCGGGATTTAAGACTTCGCGGGCGAGAGAAAAAAGACTTGTCTCGCAGACGACGTAACTGCTATAAATTTAAGCGCCCCCACGGCGCGAATCCGGCGGAAGAATTTAGTTGCCAACACTACGCGCCCGGCACGCATCAAACATTTCCCCCCTTTCACAATTTAATCATCCAGCAGGGAGTTTCCATGCCACGAATTGTTGTTTCGCTCGTCTTGTCCGCGGTGCTCTTGTGGGTGGCCGCCGTGCCCGCACGCGCTTACACCTATCAATTCAGCAGTTCGTCCGTGCAGATCAGGTGGACGACCAACCCGATTCACATCGCGCTTTCGACCTCGCTCAGCTCGCCGCCGGCAAATATCAAGGCGGGCAGCGACGTGGTGGGTGCGGCGCGCAGAGCCTTGCGTCGCTGGTCTGACGCCGCCAATATTCAGTTTGTCGAGTCCTCCACGGCCGTTGACTCCGTCAACCCTTCGGGCACGACGGGCGACGGCATCAGCCTGATCACGGTCTCGGCCTCGGCGACGAACGACGCCTTCACCAATCAAGGCGGCCAGCGATTAGGGCGCACGCGCGTTATCTTCGATAGCACTGGGCGCATCCTCGAAGCCGACCTTGCGCTCAACCCGCGCGTGTCGTTTTCGACCGACGGCACCTCGAACACATACGATCTCGAATCCACGCTCGTCCACGAACTCGGACATCTCCTCGGCCTCGATCACTCCGGCGTCGTCGGCGCAACCATGCAGCCGCGTCAGGGTCTCAACTTCATAGACCCGGCGCACACCATGCGCACGCTCTCGGACGACGATCTGGCGGGCATCCGCTCCATCTACGGCGCGCGCACGGCGACGGCGGTCGGTTCGATTGCGGGTCAGGTCAATTACGGAGCGGGCGCGCATGTGTGGGCTGAGAATCTCTACACGGGGCGCGTGACGGGCAGCAGCATCACGAAGTCAAACGGTTCATACCGCATCGATCAACTGCCGCCGAGCGACTATCGCGTGTTCGTGGAATATCTGGACGAGCCGGTCTTCGCGAGCGAGATCACCAACTCGCCGCCTTACACGGGCATCGGCGGCCAACCCGCGTTTCGCTCCACGGAGGTGCAAACGCCGGTCAACGTCTCGACGGGCAACACGACATTCCTGAATCCGATCATCACGCTCGGCGCGCCCTCTTTCAACCCGCGCACTTTGGGGATCAACGGGGCATTGCAGGCCGCCACCGTGCAACTTTCCGCCGCGCGCGTCTATCGTCTCGCCATCGGCGGCAGCAACCTCGCCGCCGTCCCTTTGACGACGACGGGCTTTAGCGTGACCTCGCCCTTCATGTCGATTGACCCGGCGAGCTTCGCGCGCGAGAACCCGGCCAACTACGGCATCTCCGAACCGAATTTCGGCATCGTCAGTTTCAACCTGATCGTCGCCGACAGCGCGAAGGTCGGCGACTATACTTTGCGCCTGCGCTCCGATGCGGGCGAAACCGCCTACCTGTCCGGCGCGCTCGCGCTCGACCCGTATACTAACTATGTCGAGTTGAACCCGCTGGAGAACAACGGCTTCTTCGTGCGCCAGCAATATCTCGATTTCCTCTTCCGCGAGCCGGAACCGGATGGTTTTAACGCGTGGCTCGGCGTGCTCAATCGCTGCGACGTTAATCCCTCACCCGATTGCGACCGGATCACCGTCTCAAGAAGTTTCTTCGAGTCGGCGGAGTTTCGCCTCAAGGGCTTCTTCATCTATCGCTTCTACGCGGTGGCCTACGGACGCCTGCCGCAGTACGTGGAGATCATCCCCGATTTGCAGTTCGTTACGGGCCAGACGGCCGACGAACTCAACCAGAGACGCGACGCTTACACGAACGCCTTCACCCAACGCGCGGACTTCCGCCGTCTCTACGATTCGTTGTCGAACGCCGACTACGTTGACGCGCTGCTGCGCATGGCGGGCGTTACCATCGCGAATCGCGATCAACTCGTCAGCAATCTCAACACGGGAGCGCAGACGCGGGCGCAGGTGTTGCGCGCCATCGTCGAGAGTCCGGCGGTCGAGAGCAAAGAGTTCAACCCGGCCTACGTCGCCATGCAGTATTTCGGTTATCTCAAACGCGACCCGGAGACCGCAGGCTTTAATAACTGGCTCAATTATCTCAACGCAAACTCCAACGACTTCCGCACGATGGTGCACGGCTTCGTCAACTCGAAAGAGTATCGCAGCCGTTTCGGCCAGCCGTAAAAGCCGGGGC
>DASQNL010000766.1:0-2341 GCA_035644995.1 Pyrinomonadaceae bacterium
AATAGACGGAGAGCGAATAGACGCCGAACATGTGTAGGGCGAGGCCGCCGAGCACGGTCAGCATGAACCAGCCGAGCGCCGTCAGTAGATCGAGACCGAAGCGCGCCGTGTTGTTGAACAAAAGGCAGGCGACCGCGAACGGCGCGATCTTCATAATGATGTCGATGATCTTCGCCGAGATTTCAAAGAGCGCCTGCAAGCCTTGCAGGAGCGGCGCGGTTACGTTTGTGGGAATGAGCGTGGCGGCGATACCGAGGATGACGGCGAAGAACATGAGGTGGAGCATGTTCGGCGTCTCGCTGGCGACCGCTGCTATCGGATTCGCCGGCACGATGGTCTTCACCACCTGCATCAGAGGCGAATCGGTCGTTCCCGCTTTAGTCGCGTCGGCCACGCGCTTCGAGGCGTCCGTGCCGTAGCGCGCCTCTAAGCCCGCCTTCGTCGCTTCGTCGATCCGCTCGCCGGGGCGCATCGTGTTGGCGAGCGTCAACCCGATGACGACCGAGATGGCGGAGATGACGAGCGTGTAGGCGAACGACTTGAACCCGACGCGACCGAGTTTGCGTATGTCGCCGATGCCGGCGACGCCGACAACGAGCGACGAGAAGACGAGCGGGACGACAACCATCAGGAGCAGGCGCAGGAAGAGCGTCCCGATGGGTTCGGTGATATTTGCGATCACCCACTCCACCCTCTGGTGCGGGACGGTGGCACCGGGCAGGGTCGGGTGCGGCTGGCCGAACAAGGTGAAACTCAACACGCCCAACAGCACGCCCACACCCAGCCCGATCAGGATGCGCGTGTGCAGCGGCATCCCCTTCGGGCGATCCGGCGTCGCGTCCTTGAGGTCGGTCGTCGCCTCGCGCTCGTAAGCATCGGAGCGAACTTTCGGCGTCGTCACATCTTCATCTGGTCTGTCGTCAGTCATAATAGGTTTCAGGTTTCAGGTTCAAGTTTCAGGTTAAGACTTTTTGTATTTCGTGTCTGCCAAGTCCGATTTGCGCAAGTAACTCATTAAGCCGCTAAGCATACGACTTATTTTCGCCGCCATGCCAAGTAATTCTTCAAAGACATCCTGCTCTATGTAGCCTTGATCAAAGGCGACATATAATTGCGCTCTCACTTCTCCGGCAGAACCCTTTGCAATCGCGAGGAACTGCGCGAACTCCTCGCTTCCGCTTCTCTCACAACCTTCGGCGATATTAGACATGATCGAAACACTGGCTCTTCGTATCTGATCGCGCAGCCCGAAGTCCTTAGAAAAACTTCCCTGATTGGTGGCGATGTAAATTCGCCTGGTCAACACACGAGCCTTCTGCCATGCCTCTATCTCCTCGAAACTTTGGAATGTAGCCATAACGTTATCAGTTTCAAGTCACAAGTTTCAGGTTTCAAGTTAAAGAAATTCAACCTTTAGACCTGAAACTTGAAACCTGAAACTTGAAACTCTTTCTACCGCCCCCATTTCAACTTCCCGCGCAGCACCTCGAAGTAGTTGCGGTTGACGGGCTGCATCAGGTTGAAGGTCGTGCGGCTCTTGGCGATCTTGACGCGGTCGCCGACTTCCATGCGGAAGCCGACCTGCCCGTCGAGCGTGAGCACGACCTCTTCTTTCGGCGTCTTCAGGATGAGTTCGATTTCGGCGTCGTCGGGCACGACGAGGGGGCGGTTCGAGAGCGTGTGCGGGCAGATGGGGGTGATGACGACGGCGTTCATCGAAGGGTAGACGACGGGGCCGCCCGCCGACAAATTGTAGGCCGTCGAGCCGGTCGGCGTGGAGACGATGAGGCCGTCGGCGCGGAAGCAGTTGACGAGTTGCCCGTCGAACCACGTCTCGATCTCGATGATGCGCGCGAGCGCCGACTTGCTGATGACCACGTCGTTCAGGACGCGGTTGCGCAGCAACTTTTCCTCGTCGCGGTGGAGTTCGGCGGCGAGCATCACGCGGCGGTCGAGATGATAGTCGCCCGCGACGATGGCTTCGAGCGCGTCCGTCATCTCCTCGATGCGAACTTCGGTCAGGTAGCCGAGCGTGCCGTAGTTGACGCCGACGACGGGCACGTCGCGG
The DNA here is from genome assembly GCA_035644995.1 of Pyrinomonadaceae bacterium. Classification (GTDB taxonomy): domain Bacteria; phylum Acidobacteriota; class Blastocatellia; order Pyrinomonadales; family Pyrinomonadaceae; genus JAIVJZ01. Next base: position 2,069 of record DASQNL010000766.1, read on the forward strand.
TTATCCAGGAGGCGCGCGGTGGCGATCATCGTGCCGTCGCCGCCGAGCACGACGATCATATCGACGCTCGCGGCGAGTTCTTCGTGTTCGAGAGTCTCGATGTGGCAGCCCGTCTCGCGCTCGATCTCGGCGCGGTCAACGCGCGGGCCGGTGACGAGCGCGATGCCGCGCGGCGTGAGCCATTCGAGCAGGCGACAGATGCTCTTGACCGCCTCCGGGTGGTGCGGTTTGACGAGGACGCCGACGCGACGAACGGTAAGTTTCTCCATCAGC
>DASQNL010000767.1:0-3860 GCA_035644995.1 Pyrinomonadaceae bacterium
AAAAAAAATACGCAGGAAGAATTATCGCGCCTGGGAATCGCTGTTGGCGGGCGCGCCCACGGGTCGCACCATGATGGCCGCACCCGTGCCCAACTCCATCTCCGCGGACTGGGAACTGCGGCGCATCGCCATCGAAGACAACCTGAGAAAGACGACGCAAGCCTATCTCAACCTCCTCCGTTGTCAGAACTCGCCGCGACTCGCGGAGAGCACGCTTCTCGCGCTCGACGCCGTGATGCCGGAGCTTGCGCTCGAAGCGTCATTCTTCGCGCACGGCGATGCCAAGCGACGGAAAGCCTATGCCGAATCTCTCAGTGCGCTCGCACGCAAGCTCGAAGACATCGTCCTCTCCGGCGGGACGGTCACGGGCGGCGCGGACGACCCCGGCGGCGCACAACATCTTGCCGACGACATTACGAAAGGAAAACATAATGAGCCAGAAAGATGATGTACCGGAGGATGGCGCGGGTCAATCTCTCGTTGACGACCCTGAGTTAAAGATGCCTGACGCTACCATGTACGAAAGTGAATTTTGGGGCATCGCCCGCCATGAGCTGATCGCCGGAGCCGCCGAGGAGAAGCTGAGTTCGGAGAAGGCGAAAAAAGAGGTGCGACGCATCCTCGCGCCCCTCGGAGGCATGATGCTGTCCGATGTCGCGGGGTGGGCTGATACAGTCAAGCGGCGCAGGCCTAACCCCGACCAAGACGACAAAGAAACCATCGCCTTCCTCGAAGACGAACGCAATCGGAGCAACCACACATGGCATTACGTCAATCTGCCGCTCGACGCCAAGGAGTACAGCCGCGAAGCCTATCCCGAATTCACCGGCGATGAGGACGTGGTACAGATTATGAGCGAGTGCATCCGCGTGCTTCAGGGACAGTCAGACCGCTTCAGCGAACTCAACGCGCTGCGCCTGCTGGCTCACATGGCGGGCGATATACACCAACCGGCGCACGTTGGCTGCTGCTACCTTGACGAATCCTCCACTCCCGCGAAGCTCGTCCGCGATCCGCAAGTGGCAGCGCAGAAACAACTGGAGAGCGATCAAGGCGGTAACCGGATTCTGCTGCCGCTGGGCAGTAGCGGCGTCAGTCTGCACTCTTATTGGGACAGCCGCCTCGGCGGAACCATCAAGCCGGAAGATTTTCTGGACGCAGAGGATACGCCCGCCGACGCGGCGCCAGAGGCTCCGGCCGGCGATTCGGCGGCGATTGATCCGCAACTGCGGCAGAAGTTCATCGGCAAATTGGCCGCCATGATTGACGATCAACCGCCTGCCGGTGATGCGCCCGCGGAAGCAGACACGGCGCCGCCGGAGTTGTGGCCTGAACAGTGGGCGTCCGAGTCGCTCGTGACAGCGCGCGCAGCTTATAAGTCGCTCAAAATCGCAGAAGCCAGGGGCAACAAGTTCATCGTCTCATGGGAGGGCAAGGAGGCTTACGAGGCACGCTGCAAGCCGCTCGTCATCCAGCAGATGAAACTTGCGGCTCAGAATCTCGCCGCCTTGCTCGACGAGGTTCTAGGCTGACAGGACGAGGATAAGGAGGAGGCAACGACATGGCGGTCGAACGCGAGCAGCATACGTTCCCCACACGCAACTACCCGTATCGGCAGCGCACGACCGCCGTCGCCGCCGCGGCGGGCGAAGATGACGCACTCGATGATGCGATGGCGAACATGAAACTTGAGGCGGGTCGCCTCTACCGTTTCGTGCTCGGCATCGACCCGCGCCCCGCGCTCGTCGGCGACGAAGAGTTGAGCGCCGGCCTCCGCGACCCGTTCGCCGAATTGCTCCTCAAGCGCGGCGTCTTCCCGCTCACGCTCCGCGAGTTTTTGTCAGGCGTGGATGCCTACAACGACAAGCCCGAGGGACTGCCGCAACAGGAATGTTTCCTCGCCGCCGACGGCGGTCAGATTCCGTGGACGCCGGAGACGGCGAACGTCAACCGTCAGTTGCGTTTTGCCATCACGCGCGCGCGCGGCAGCGACGTGCGTCTGATGGTCAGCGCGAGCACCGTGCCGGACTCCGCCGAGCAGTTCCTGCAAGTCATCGGGTGGGACGCGTCCAACGAAGTCTTTCACTTCTACGAGCGCCGGCTGGGGACGTGGTTCTGGGCGGGCAATTCGCACCATGCGCTCGCGCCGGACTCGCGCGGGCAGGGGCCTTTCGATAGCCACGTCAACGGCACGATGGTCATGAAAGAACTCCGCGCGCCGTGGAACAACTGGCATAGCATGAATGCCGCCATCAAAGACGACGTGCTCGCACCCGACGACCCGCTTCGTCACGAGCCGCTCTTTGCCAGCCGCGCGAGCGCGCACATGCTGGAACGCAACGTCGTCCGCCCCGGTATCGAGCGTTGGAATCAGGCGCGTCTCCGCAAAGCCGCCTCGACCGACACGCAGACGCTCTCCGATGTGCGCTACTTTCTTCGGCAAGTCATCGACAACACCACCGTGAACCTCGTCAGTTCCAGCAAAGAGAGCCGACATGTTACGGCCGACGAAATGCTGGTGCTGCCGACCACATTCTTCCTCAACTCCGAGGCGTTGCTCGATCACGTCAGCCTTGAGCCGGACATCGAGACGGTCAAGGTGCGCGGGCAGCTATACCGGGATAGTTTGAGGCGATATGACTTCGCCCTGACCGACGGCGGCTTTCGCCAAGCGGGCGACACCTTCTTCGCCTTCCTCGTGCCCGAACCTGCCTTCGAAGACCTGAACGTCCTCGACATGTTGCTCCAGGCGAGGCTCATCAGCCCACGCTTCGCCGCCTGTCTGCTGATGGTGGATTTCCCGAACCCGATCTTCTCGACGCGCCGTAGACGACTTATGGCTTACGTGCCCGAAACGACGCGACTCGTCGCGGCTGGCAGTGTTCGCAGCAGTCTGGAGGAACAGTTCGTCGTCGCCGTGGAAGCCGCTGCCGCAAACCTCGCGCCCGAAAGTCCCGACCGGGAGTTCCTTGCCAACTGGCGATTGCCGGAAGACGAGTGGAAGACGACCTTTGAGCGGCGCATCGAGGCGTACTTCGCCAACCTGCAACAGAAGTCTGCGACCGAAGAGGGCTTCGACGCCTGGGTGCGACTCGCGGAATCACGGCGGCGTGAGTTTCGCCGTCGTCCCCTCGCCGAGTTTCGCCTGACCATCCCGACCACAAACATTCCGTCGCACGCTCCCTCGCTCTCGATGAACGAAGCCGGCGGCGTCGGCCCATCGTAACCTGCGTGCGCGCCTTCGCAAGCCGGCGCGCACGCACCCAAGTCCAAAGGAGGCACACTCAGATGCTCTTGAGCAGATTCGACCCGCCTGGTTTCCTCGAAGACCTCACGCGCGACGAATTGAAGGAAGCGTGGAGCGACTTCATCAGTGAACTGTTCGACAACGCCGCTCGTGGCCGCCCCGAGGAGCTTGACTTCGACGGCCCACGCGAGCAGTTCTTCAACCCCACCAAGGTCGAGATCGACGACGCCGATGCCCAAAGCGTAGACATCACTTGGACGGCTTTCCCCCGCAACGTGACGGTCAACTCCGTGAGCGACGCGCAGAGGTGGAAACGCGCCGACGCGAGCCGCGATTTGCAGGACGAATACTGCGAATGGAGCGTCGAGCGTGACGGCGACACCAACAAGATTACGCGTGTCACGTTCACCTGCGAGGGGCCGGAATACTGGGGCTTTCTGGCAAACACGTCGCCCGATCTGGCTCTCCAACTTTATCAGGAGTTCGTCAGCCCCGACGTGAAGATGCAAGACCTGTTTTTGCCCAACGGCCGCTACAACCCCCGCAACAAGTGGAACGCCACCACCATTAATGGCGCCATGCATTTGATACAAGTGAACAATTCGCTCTCGGC
>DASQNL010000768.1:0-16122 GCA_035644995.1 Pyrinomonadaceae bacterium
ATTTTCGCCGGTATAGTTTATGATGGTCGGCATCTGGCATGCGGTGAAGCCAAATGCCAAGTGGTTGCTGGGGTGAGGACAGTAACCACGAACTAGAACAGGCGCGGCGGCTCCCAATGCTGTCGCGCCTGTTCGCTTATCAGAGAAGCGGGTTTGCGCCACCGCGCCGCACCCCGTTCCTCCGCGCCCCGCCGCTTCGCCCCCTAATCGAATCTGATCTCGCACGACCGTCGCACGATCTCTCTGAGCGTGCGCCGACAGCTTGGCCTAATCTTTTTTGCCGATGATGCTGATGTCGCCATTGCGTTCCAGATGGGCGGCCGCGATCTGGCTCAGGTCGGGCGTCTTCCCGTTATTGCGCAAAGCCTCCTGCAAGTCGTGCTTGGTGAGGTGCGTCTTTCTCAGTGCGTCTTCCTGCGGTTGGCCGTCGCGCACCAGAAGTTGGTCACGCCCCTTTACCAACGTGCCGAAGCCCCGCGAGCGGAAGGCTATCGCGGCCAACAACCAGTGGAGCAGGACGAGCACCAGGCTGGCAACGAGGGTCGGCAAAAACGGCGCGTTGCCCGTGATGGCGCGGCCGACGACGGAGCCGAAGATGATTCCGAGCATGACATCCAAGGCCGTGCTCCTGCCCATGAAACGTTTGTCGCCGATCCTGAGCATGGCGATGGCGAGAATAAAGACGATGACCGCGCGCAAAGACATCTGCCACACGTTGATGTCTTTGGTCTCTAATCCTAAGCCCAATGCCGCGTTGATGATTTGACGTATCTCTTCCATCTACCCCTCCTTAAATCCAATCGCCTTCACGACAGGATAAACCGTCCTTGCCCTTGCTTGTAGCGACGCCCTTTGCGGCTGTTCATTTCCGGCTCCGCCCGCCGAGTACGACGACGTTCTTCCGCCGCCGCGCTCCGCCCCGCGAGCTTGATGCGAATCAAACCTTTCTCACCCGCCGCCCGGCGCGCATGATTGATTTTTCACACGTGTTTTCGATGTTAAATCACAAATCCCCCGCAGCGCACCTGATCAGCGCGCCGTCCTTAGCCGCACGCGCACGGGCGCGCGAGCGAACCCGGCCAGCGGCCTCCGGTGTTCGCCGTAGGACTCTCCACAGCGGTTCAGGCTTCACGAAATGCATCCGGCAAAGTTCCAGGGGTTCAAGCCGTCAGGCCGTCGGCGGGCGCGCTGTCGTGATTATCCAAATCACTTAATATCCGGGTCAACGTTTGTGCGTTCGAGGCCGGGGGCGTCGCGCCTTCCTGCGTGGCGACCCACGCGCCGATCCGGTTGGCGGCTTCGCTGATGAGAGGCAACGGAGCGCGGCGCAGATAATAATGAGCGAGTGCGGCGATGAAAGCGTCGCCCGCTCCTATCGTATCTTTCACCTGCACCCGCACCCCCGCGTGATGGCTGACCGCCTCTCGCGTTACCAAGAGGCTGCCCTGCGCGCCACGCGTGATCGCCACGAGTTCGAGTTCGAATTGATCGAGCAGCCGCTTCGCCATCCTCTCTTCCGTGTCCGGCTTGAGACCGAGCATCTGACCGAGGGTTGATAGCTCCGGTTGATTCAGCTTAACGATTGAAGCCAACTTGAGCGAGGGAGCTAACATCTCGGCATCGAAAAATGTGTGCCTGAGGTTGACATCGAAAATGCGCAAAGCGGCGGGGCGGGTCGCTTCCAGAAAGCGAATGATCGTGCGGCGCGCGGGTTCGACGCGCTGGCCGAGCGTGCCGAAGCAGATCACGTCGGCCATGTGGGAGAGTTCCGCCCAGCGACTCGTCCAGGCGAGATAATCCCAGGCCGAGTCCTCATTCATCGCAAAACTCGCCTCGCCCAGTGCGTCGAGCCGCACGCGCACCGTGCCCGTCGGATGAGCGTGGTCAAGCTGTAGATAATCCGTCGAGACGCCGAGAGCGGCCAGGCGTTCGAGAGCTTTTTTGCCCAGATTGTCATTGCCGATCCGGCTGGCGACGACAGAATGGTTGCCGAGCAGTCGTGACATGTAGGCGAAATTGGTAGGCGCGCCGCCGAGTTGCCGACCGCCGGGTAAGAAGTCCCAGATCAATTCGCCGAGTCCGACCACAACCGGCGCGTGATGATCAAGCATCTCTGGAGCTTGCGTCGTCATTTATGAATTCGAGCCGGTCGCATCGGCTGCACAGGCTTCGTAGGCCGTGATGCCCGCCTCGCATCTTTGCGCGGGCGACGCGCTGACGAGCTTGAAGAGGTCTGCATCGGTAGTGAAGTCGGTCGCGCCCGTCACGGCGGCGAGCGCGTTGATGTAGGCGCGCGCCATTCCGAGTCTGTTCAGGTATTGCTCCGCCGCCCACATGGCATTGAGATCGTTTGAATAGTCCGGAACCTCGCGCCGCAGAGGGCCTTTTCCGGTCTGCACGAACCCGTAAAATTTTAACGCGCCGCTTTCTCTGGACGGTTCGATTTCCGTCCAGCCCATGACCCGCTCGGCGAATCGGATGTGTAGAAGGGTTTTGTAGTGCTCCATATCTTTGCTTTATCCTTGTGCCTCCGGCGGCGACTCTCGACCCTGCGCCGGAGATAATAACTTATGCAGCCGCTTCCCATTGATTCGCTCCTGCCGGAAATCGTCGAATCTTTACGCCATTCGTCCCGACTGGTGATCGAAGCCCCGCCCGGCGCGGGCAAAACAACACGCATTCCACCCGTGCTGTTGGATTCGGGCATCGCCGCCGGAGGCGAAATCTTGATCTTGGAGCCGCGCCGCATCGCCGCGCGGCTGGCGGCGCGACAGGTGGCAAACGAGCGCGGCGAGAGTCTCGGCGAGACGGTCGGCTACGAGGTGCGTTTCGAGAAAGCGACCGGGGCGCGGACGCGTCTGAAGTACGTGACGGAGGGCATCTTGATGCGTCGGCTGCTCTCCGACCCGCAACTCTCGAAGGTGAGCGTCGTGATCCTCGACGAATTTCACGAACGCCATTTGGAAGCCGATTTCGCGCTCGCCTTGTTGAAGCGATTGCAGCGACAGTCGCGGCCGGATTTGCGGCTCGTCGCCATGTCGGCCACGCTGAACGCCGCGCCTCTCGCCCGCTTCCTCGGCGATTGTCGCGTCCTGCGTTCAGAGGGGCGTCGTTTCGAGGTCTCCGTCGAGCACCTGCCCCACCCCGACGAACGGCCGCTCGCCGCGCAGGTTCAGACGGCGGCGCGTCGCCTGCTCGCAGAAGGGCTGGAGGGCGACGTGCTGGTTTTTCTCCCCGGCGCGGCTGAAATCAGGCGCGCGTCCGAGTCCTGCGCCTCTCTGGCGGCGGAGTTTGACCTGCTCGTTTTGCCGCTCCACGGCGAACTGTCTCTGGCCGAACAAGATCGCGCGGTGCGTCCGGCCGAACGACGCAAGATAATTTTGTCCACGAACGTGGCTGAGAGTTCGGTGACGATTGAAGGCGTGGTCGCGGTGGTTGATTCGGGGCTGGCGCGCGTGGCGCAACATTCTCGCTGGTCGGGGCTGCCGGCTTTCAGCGTGGCGCGCATCAGCCGCGCCTCGGCCGTGCAGCGCGCCGGGAGAGCCGGACGCATGCGCCCCGGCAGAGCATTGCGACTCTACACCGCGCAGGATTTCGCCGCGCGCGCGGAATACGAGGTGGCGGAAATTCTTCGCGCCGATCTCGCGGCCGCCGCGCTTGAGTTACACGCTCTCGGCATCACCGACCTCGACGGGTTCGACTGGTTCGATGCGCCGCCCGCCGCCGCGCGGGCACAGGCGGAGACCTTATTGAAGAGTCTGGGCGCGCTGGACGACGAGCGCAGGATGACCGACAAAGGAAGGCGCATGCTCCGTCTGCCGCTCCATCCGCGACTCGCGCGTCTGGTCATCGAAGCCGAAGCGCGGGGCGTGGGCGGGGCGGGCTGCGCCGTCGCCGCCATCCTCAGCGAGCGTGACATCCGCGCCCGCCAACCGTTGTTGAAACCGACCGGCGTCGAAACCGGAACGCGCCCCAAAGCGCACGGCAAATCCGACCTGCTCGAACTGTTAGACCTGTTTACGGAAGCAGCGGAAAAAGGCTTCGACGCGGAGAGCCTGCGCCGTTTGAACCTCAACCCGAAGGCCGTGCACAACGTCGAGCGCGTGCGGCGACAATTGGAGCGGCTGCTCGGAACCAAAACCGGCGGGCGACATTCTCGCGCCGATCAAGAAACCGAACTGCTCATCTCGATTCTCGCCGGTTACCCCGACCGCGTGGCGCGCCGTCGTAAGTTGTCGGATAAAATATCCACCGGCAATCTCGAACTCTCGATGGCCGGCGGCGGCTCGGCGACGCTCATGTCCGAGAGCCTGGTGCGCGCCGAAGAATTTCTCGTGGCCGTCGATGCGGAGGAGCGTCGCGGTCAGGGCGTGATGCGCGGAGCTTCGACGCTGGTGCGCCTCGCCAGCGGCATCGAACCCGAATGGCTGCTCGATCTGTTCGCGGAGAGGATTCGAGAGACGAGCCATGTTGAATGGAACGCACACGCGGAGCGCGTCGAAACGGTGAACCGGCTGCTCTACGAAGAATTGACGCTGGATGAGAGTCGGAAAAGCGTCGCCGGGGGCGAAGCGGTGGCGCGGGTGTTAGCCGAAGCCGCGCTCTCGGCCGGGTTCGCGGAGTTGATTGATCGAGAGGCGGTGAGTCGCTTCATGGCGCGGGTTGAGGTGACCCGTGAGGCGCGTCCCGAACTTGATCTGCCGACGCTCGTGGAAGAAGACGTGCGCGGCGGCCTGTTGTCTTTATGTGAAGGCCGCAGCAGTTTTTCTGAACTCAGGGAGGCCATCGCCGCCGGCGGCTTACTGCAAGTCTTGCGTGCGAGATTAAGTTCGGAGCAGGCGCGCGCGTTGGCGCAGATGGCTCCGGAGCGCGTCGCACTGGCGCGCGGCAGGATGGTGCGAATCAATTATGAGCGACTCAAATCGCCGTGGATCGCGTCGCGTTTACAAGACTTCTTCGGCATGAAAGAAGCCCCGCGCATCGCGGGCGGGCGCGTGCCGCTGGTGTTGCACCTGCTTGCGCCCAACGGGCGCGCCGTTCAGGTCACCACGGATTTAAACGGATTCTGGACGCGCCATTACGCGCAGATTCGCCGCGAACTCGGCCGGCGTTACCCGCGCCATGCGTGGCCGGAGAATCCCCTCGCCTGACACTATGCCTGACCGTCGTGGCAGGCGGTCAGTTTCCCTCTCACGCATCCCTGTTCGCACCCTCACCGGCGCGCCGGACGTGCGCGCCGCCCTTTTGACATGCCTCGCGGGCGACCTGTAAGATTTTCCCCCCAACTCTCCCGGCGCGCCTTCAGTTCAGATAGTTCAACGCGCGACTCACGCGCCCGCAGCAAAACCTCCCGGCGGTGGCCGGTCAGTCTTAACTGTTTCGGAGCTTCTTATGATGAAACGCCCCTACTTGTTGATCGCCGCCGCGTGCGTGATCTTCGCCGCGCCCGCGCCCATGGCGGCCAAGGAAACGTGGACGAGCGTGCGCTCGCAAAACTTTCACCTCGTCGGCAATGCCTCCGAGAAAGATGTCAGGCAGGTGGCGACGCGCCTCGAACAATTTCGCCTCGCCTTCTCCCGCATCTTCAAGCGCGCGCGCCTGCAAGACTCCGTGCCGACGACCGTGATCGTCTTCAAGGACGAAGGCTCTTACAAGCCCTTCAACCCCAGCCGCAACGCCGGCTACTTTCAACCCGGCGAGGATGTGAACTACATCACCCTGAGCACAGGGATGCGCGGCGCGGCCGACAACCCCTACGCCGTCATCTTCCACGAGTACGTGCATCTGCTCGTGAAGAACAACGTCTCGCCGGACGCGCCCGCGTGGATCAACGAGGGTCTGGCCGAGTTCTACAGCAACCTCGAAGTGGCGAAGGACGGGCGGGCGGCCGACATCGGCAAGCCCATCTCTCACCACATTCTCTACCTGCGCGAGCAGAAGCTCCTGCCCCTGCGCACGCTTTTTGCCGTCGACCACTCATCGCCGCACTACAACGAGCAGAGCAAGCGCGGCGTCTTCTACGCGCAATCGTGGGCGCTCGTGCATTACCTCATGTTCGGCCAGATGGGGAAACGCCAACCGCAAATCAATCGCTACATCGAACTCATCGGCAACGGGGCGAACCAGCAACAGAGCTTCGAGACCGCCTTCGGCGCGGACATCGAGGTCATCGAGAAGGAACTGCGCGAATACATCCGCCGCGACAAATATCCCTACATCAACTTCCCCTTCGAGCCGAAGCTCGACACGGAAGTCGCTGTCGAGAGCACGACGCTCACGGAGGCGCAGGGGCTGGCCTATCTCGGCGACCTCGCCTTACACACGCGCCTGCCCGAACAGGCCGAGACGCAGTTGCAGAAGGCGGTCGCGCTCGACGCCTCCAACGCCATGACCCAAGCGTCGCTCGGCATGCTGCGGATGCGGCAGCGTCGCTTCGCGGAGGCCAAAGATCACTTGCGCCGCGCCGTCTCGGCCGACGCGCAAAATCATCTCGCACATTACTATTACGCCTATACGCTCTCGCGCGAGGGAATGAGCGAGATGGGCTACGTGCGGGCGTATGCGCCGGAGGCGGCGGCGGAGATGCGCGCCACGCTCAAGAAAGCTATCAGCCTGAAACCCGACTACGCGGGTTCCTACAGCCTGCTCGCCTTCATCAATATGGTGACGGGCGAGCAAATCGACGAGAGCATCGAACTCCTGAAACGCGCGCTTACGCTTGCGCCCGGCGAGGAGCGGTTCCGCCTCGACCTTGCCCAACTCTACCTCCGCAAGCAAGATTTCGACTCGGCGCGCAAGCTCGTCGAGCCGCTGGCGCAGAACTCGCCCGACCCGCAGATTAAGACGAACGCGGAGTCGCTGCTCAAATCGGTCAACAGCTTTCAGGAGGAGATGGCGAAGTTCAAATCCGCGCGCGAGGCGGACGACATCGTGCGCCCCGGTTCCAGAAACGAACCGCCCCGGTTCTCGAAGCAAGGAGAAACGAACCGCGCGGAAGAAGCGGGCAGCACCACCGTGATTGACGCCGCGGGCATGACCCCGGAAGAGGCCATCGCCCGCGCCATGCGCGAAGCGATGCGCAAACCGCAGGCGGGCGAAATGCGTGCGCGCGGCGTGCTCATGCGCATCGAGTGTAATGCGAAGGGAGCCACCTTCCACATCCGCGTCGGCGAGCAGTTGCTCAAACTCTTCGGCGGCGATATGAAGGACATCCACTTCATGGCCTTCACGCAGCAGGAGGCGGGCGGCGAGATCAGTTGCGGCGTGCGCAAACCGGAGAGTCAGGTGGTCGTCACCTACCGGGTTCGAGACAAGGGCGGCGACCTCGTCGCCGTCGAATTCGTGCCCGCGAACTTCACCCTTGAGAAGTAAGAGGTGCGCGGCGGTTTCACCTCGACGGTGAGAAGCGACGAAGATGAAAAAAGATAACGCGGTCACGAACAACCAGGAGAAGCGACGATTTGAAATGCCGCTGGCCGACGGCGCGGCGGCTTTCATCTCCTACGAAGAGACGAGCCGGGGCGTGCTGACGTTCGCGCATACGGAAGTGCCGGAGGAATACGAGGGACAGGGTATCGGCAGCGCGTTGGTCGCGGGGGCATTAGAGATCGTGCAGGCTGAAAATCTGAAGATCGCCCCGGCATGCCCTTTCGTTGCCGCCTACCTCCGCCGCCACCCGGAGTATCAATCTCTGGTCGCCTGACTCGCGCGAGAACTACCGAGACTGTTACGCCTTGCCCGTCGAACCAGCCGACCGTTGCGGCGCTCGCGGGCAGCGAAAGCCCGCCGGTTGATGAGCGGTGCGGCAGCGCGCGACAAGGCTCTCTAAAACGGTCAGTCCGCGGTATTAACCTCAAGAGCTATCTACATATCTCCCAACCGTCTCCAACAACGCGTATCGCTCAGACGCCCCTTCGCCTCCCGAAGCTACTCGCAACCCCTTTCACCAAATGTTCTGGTACTATGGAACGGTGACTAAACATCCGGGCATATTTCCCACCTTCTTTCTTTCTGGCTTTGAGTGCTCAACGTTTCTCTGGAAGGACAAGGGGCGGCGCAACCTTACCGTAGAGACGCAGCACCATTCGCACACGCAGCATGATTACAATATGTTGCGCGAATTGGGCATCGCCGTCGCCCGCGAAGGCATTCCCTGGCCGCTCGTGGACACGGGCGGGCGGTACGACTTTTCCCTCATCGACCCCATGATCGAGGCCATGCGGCAAACGCACGTCCTCCCGATCTGGGACATCTGCCATTACGGCTACCCCGACGACCTAGACCCCTTCTCCGAAACTTTCACCACGCGCTTCGCCGATTATTGTCGCGCCGCGGCCGAGTATGTCGTCGCGCGTTTGCGGGGGCCGTATTTCTTCACGCCGATCAATGAGATCACGTTCTTTTCGTTTTGCGGCGGGGAGTGGGGCTGGGTCGCTCCGTATCGAAACAGCAAGGAGGATCGCTTCAAACTACGTCTCTCGTTGTGTAAAGCGGCGATAGCCGGGGTGAAGGCCATCCGCGAAGTCGAACCGACGGCGCGCATGGTTCATATAGACCCGTTAGTTCAAGTGGTTGCTCCGCGAGACCGCCCGGATCAAATCCCGGCCGCCGACCACGAAACTTACGTTGACTCTTTTCTGGCCTGGGACATCATCTCCGGCAGAGAGCATCCCGAACTCGGCGGCTCGCCGGAGATTCTGGACATCGTCGGGGCGAACAATTACTCCTTCGGCCAGATGGAATACAGGGAGAGCGGGCCGCATCAGGCTCTCGAACCTGGCGACGAACGCGTCAAACCTCTCTGCGACCTGTTGCGACTGGTCTGGGAGCGTTACCACCGGCCGATGATCATCGGTGAGACGAGCGGGCTGGGTCATGGCCGCGCGGCCTGGTTGAAGGATGTCATGGAGGAATCGCTCGCGGCCGTGAGCGAGGGCATCGACCTGCACGGCATTTGCCTCTTCCCGGCCGTGGACATGCCCGACTGGCATACGGGGAAGTGGTTGAATAACGGCATCTGCGATCTGGTCGAAGATCAAGGCGACCTGCGGCGCGTCAGACATGCGCCCTACGTCGAAGAGTTGCGCCGCTGGCAGCGGGAGCTTAACCGCGTGACCGTGCTCGACGCCGATCCGTTTAGCGACCCAGTGGATTTACAAGACGTGATTGAGGCCGCCGCCCGCCTTCGGAAAAAGCCGGATCAAGATTGGAGTTGAAGGTCGGGCGCGATAGCGGGCGTTCAAGCAAATCAGCCCGCGGTCGCTCTCGGCGCGCATCCATGTCCGCACCGAGAGCGACCGCGGGCTGCCCGAAAAGTTCGAGCCAGGCCACGCGCCTTTCAAAGCACCCGGCCGGGCGCGTCGAGTGTCAGCCCTTGAGCTTTTTCTTCGCCTCCGGGACGGAGAGAGCGCGTTCGAGGTTATTCTGTTTCGACTCGACGATCTCGCGGTAAATTTTCTGCGCGTTCGCCGTGTCGCCCGCGCCATCATAAGCGCGCGCGAGCAGCAGCTTGTGAAAGAGGTCGGTTTGATCGGCCTGCTTCAAGTGTTCGACGGCTTTCGCGTGGTCGCCGCCTTCGAGCCTCAGATAGCCCGCGATGTAGTGGTAAGAAGGCATGAACTGCTTGCCCCGTTCGGGATTCTCGTCGATCATCTTTTTGATCAGTTCGGCTTCCTTCCAGGCCTCTTCGTGCTTGCCGAGCTTGGCGAGCGCGCGCCCGCGCCCGTGATGCAGGCGGCCTTGCCAGACTAACTTCTCCTCCGCAGGTAGTTTGCTTCCCGGCACGGTCTGGTAGCCCCGCTCGTAAAACTTCATCGCCTCGGCGGGCTGGCCGTTTTCGAGATGCAGGCGCGCGATGGCATTCCAGATGAAGACCGGCGGAAACTCGGCCGCGCCGCTCGTGCGCGTATACTCATCCTGAAAACGCGTCAACACTTTCAACGCTTCGGGGATGTTCGCCTCATAGACGTGGGTGTAAGCCAGCCCGAAGTTCGGGCCGAAGGGGGCGGTGCCTTTGACCGTCCGCTTTAACGCCTGCCGGTACATCTCGCGCGCCTTCGCGTAGTCGCCCCGCAGCAAGTGGTAGTTGCCGAGCAAGTTGTAAACGCGCGGCGTGCTGTTATCGAGGGCAAGGGCGCGCTCGAAGTTGACGCGCGCTTCTTCCATCTCGCCGCGATTGAGCAAAACCTGGCCGAGCATCATGCGCGCCATCCGCTCCTCAGGATAATCCTGAGCGAGTTGCTTAAGCAGCGGGAGCGCATCGGCGGGCTTCTGCGCGCGCACGAGGGCGACCGCTTCCATGTACCGACGCTCGCCGTCCGACGCGCGCTTCGATAGTTCGAGAGCTTTATCCATGTGCGCCTTCGGGGTGTTGGCCTGATCCGGCGTCGCGCCCGGTTGCGGCGGCGGCGTGAAGGTTGCGACGAGGTAGTGTCCGAAAGCGAAATCGGGGTCGGCGGCGACGGCCTTTCGCGCGATGGGCAAAATCTCCGGGGGCGGCTGGAAAGATTCGATCATCTTGACGGCTTGCTCGGCGGCCTCTCTGGCCTCTTTCGATTTGGTCGTGAAGACAAACTTTTTACTCGCCGTCGGCTGCTGCGCGTAAACGGGCACGGCGACGAGGAGCAGGATGACGGCGAAAATTTTCAGGCGGCGCATGGATGTCAGTCTCATCTCTTTCTCCTTGGGAATGTAATCGTTGGAATGTTACCTAATTTAGCGGGAAACTTGAGCAATCAAATAGTTCGGAGAGTTTAACGTTACCGGGCGCAGGAACGTTTCAATCAACGAACCGGATCGGAATTATTTTATCGCTCCCGGCTCGCCCGCCTCAGCGGACAACACCGGCCGGACTGAACGCCCGCCGCCCTCACGCTTCCGGCTCGTCGTCTCTTCGACCTTCGGCTGGCGCGTCCCCTCGACGCTGTTGAGGCCGAAATACCTGTTCAACTCGCGCACTTCGCACTCCGCCTGCGCGATGAGCCGACGCGCCCGCCGCCGCACGACGTATTCCGAGAGCGGGCTGGCGAAGAGATAGCGCAGGGCGGCCAGAGGCGCGAGCGCGCCGGGCACATAGACCTTGCGCTTGCGCCGCTCAATCGCTTTCACAAAGGCGGCGACGCAAGTCTGCACCGGGGTCACCGAGCCGAACGGCCACGGGAGCATGGCGAGCATCTCGTTGAAACTGACGAGATCGTGTTGCGCGTCGCGCACCATGTCCGTGTCGATCCAGGACGGGTGAGCTATGCCGACACCGACTCCCTTGTGCGCGAGTTCGAGGCGCAGCACGTTGCCGAACTGCTCGACCCCGCTTTTCGCGGCCGCGTAGGTTGAGATGCCCGGCAGCGGAGCCAGCGCGGCGGCCGAAGAGACCAGCAGATAATAACCGCGCGCGTTCGTGACGTGCGGCAGCGTGGCGCAGACAGTACGCACGACGCCGATCAGGTTCACCTCGATGGTGCGCACGAGCGCATCCACCGCGCCGACCGCGACCATGCTGTTACTGGCGATGCCCGCGTTGGCGACAACCACATCAATGCCTCCGAGCGTGTGCGCCGTGCCTTCAACCGCACGTTCGAGCGCGGCCTGATCCGTGACATCGCATTCGAACCAGACGTGGCGGTCGCCCAACTCACGCGCCAGCGCGGCCAGCCGTTCAGGCTCCAAGCCCACCAGCGAGAGATGCGCGCCACGGGTCGCAAGCGTGCGCGCCAGTTCCGCGCCGATGCCGCGCGCCGCGCCGGTAATGAGCACGACCTTGCCGGAAATGCCGTCCGTCATGTAGACAGATTCCTCCTGATCACACGTGGGCGGAAAAGTCCGCGGGCTGCTTTGCGCCGGGTGGAAAACTCAACACATACTCGTCCGGGTTCAGACGCGCGACGCGACGGCGAAATCGCCAACTAAAATCCGGCCAGAGCGTGGAGTTGCGCCCCGTCGCGTCGAGATACCAACTCACGCAACGCCCGGCAACCCAGACCGTGCCCTCCATTCTTCTCCGCACTTCGGCCACGAAAGCTGCCTGCGCTTCGGGTCGCGGTTCGATGACGCTCGCCGCGTGTCGCCGCATGTGGTCGAGCGCAGAGAGTAAATGTTCAATCTGCGCCTCGATCATGTAGACGACGGAGTTGTGCCCCAGCCCCGTATTGGGGCCGAGCAAGATGAACAGGTTGGGGAAGCCCGCCACGGTCGTCCCGGCGTGCGCCTGCGGACTTCCGCCCCACACCTCGGACAGGGTGCGCCCCTCGCGCCCACGGATGTGTTCGGCAAGCGGCGGGTCGGTCGCCCGAAAGCCCGTGCCGAAGATGATTGCATCGACTTCGCGCTCGACGCCGCAGCGATCCACGATTGAATGCCTTCGCACCTCCGCGACCCCTTCGGCCACCACCTCGACGTTTGGACGCGTGAGCGACGGCAGGAAATCGTTCGAGATGAGTATGCGCTTGCAGCCGATACTATAATCGGGCGAAAGTTTCGCGCGTAGCTCGGCGTTTGGAACTGCGCGTTCGAGATGACGCCGCGCCAATCGTTCGACTTGCCCGGCCAGCCGGAGGTGTCTGAAAGGAAGCAGGAACAACTCGCGGAAAAGGTAGATTGAGGAACGCGCCGCGCGCTGCGCCAACGGGAAACGGCGAAACAACCGATGCTCAAATTCGCTCAACGCGCGGTCGTGACGCGGAATGATCCACGGCGGGGTGCGTTGGAACAGGTGCAGGCGGGCGACTTTCGGTTGAATCCGGGGAACAAACTGAATCGCCGATGCGCCCGTGCCGATGACGGCGACGCGCCGGCCTGTCAGGTCGTAGTCGTGATCCCAACGCGCGGAGTGGAACGCTTTGCCCTGAAAGGTCTCTAAGCCGGGAAGCTCCGGCACCACCGGCTCGCTCAACGCCCCGGAGGCCGACACGAGAACCGAGGCCGTGTAGCTCCCTTGCGATGTTTCGATGCGCCAATGTTGCGCGGCCTCGTCCCAGACGCTTTCCCGCACCTCGTGACGGAAGCGTATGTGCGGCAGCACCCCGAAGTCGCGCGCGCAGCGTTGCAGGTACGACCAGATTTCCGGCTGGGGAGAAAAACTGCGCGTCCAGTCGGGGTTCGGCGCGAAGGAGAACGAGTAGAGGTGCGACTCCACGTCGCAGGCGCAGCCCGGATAAGTATTATCACGCCATGTCCCGCCAACGTCGCCCGCGCGCTCGAAGATAATAAAGTCCTCGATGCCCGCCTGCTTCAAACGGATGGCCGCGCCCAGGCCGCCGAAGCCGCTGCCGATAATCGCGACGCGTGCATTGAAGTTGTGACGCCGGAATTTTACCTTAACACCTCGGTCTTCGGCCGCAGCCAAAAAAAGGGACGGTGAGCGCGGTTAGCGAATGCGTGAGGAGACGGCTATTCGGGGTCGGGCGCATGTTGCCATGATGCTTCGTCGGCTCAAGCTCCTTATTTTGTTTCAAACAACGATTGGAGCGCCTTCTGTTGCTGTTCGTTCGCCACCTTGATGAGCAGCTTAGGTGAAAACGTCGGGCTGTACACGTCGTAGTATGGCCTCGCGCCGGAATTCAAAGGCCCATAGAAGGTGGTGACCAAGGTGGCGGTCGGCTGCGTCGTTTTTCCGACCTCCACATCTACCCCTCTGAGAGGAACCGGCACGCTCCCTTTACCACACTTGTGGTTGCTGTCCAGCACGCAACTCGACAAGGTAAAGTATGTTGCCTCTTGATTGTTGTCGTAATTTCTCCCTTTCGTCTTCCTCAAAAAGAGTCTGACGGCCTTGGATTCGGCCATCACCTCGAAGCCGAGCACGAGTCGCTTATTCGGATCGGCGTTAGCCGGGTCGGCAGCGAAGTAAGACCCGTCATCGCCGACGAGGGTTCTTTCCTTCCCTACCCCGAAATTGTCATTCAAGGTCGAGCGTTGAAACGTCGCCCCCGCGCAGACGCCGACCAGCCACATCAGGCAAATGACCTTACATGATGGGCTTACCCACAACTTCATCCCCGTTCCCTCCATGGTACTAATGTGCGACCTCGGATTAAATTTATACAGCCTGACCCGTTTCCCGGAGCCGCCTCACGCCCGGCATAGAGTCTCAAAAAGCCGCCGCTTCGTCTCACAGTTTAACAGAATTGCCTGCTTTCTTTATCGTGTCCATTTCGGGGCGTAGTTATTAAATGGTGATGATCTCACTTCTGCGTGCCGGCACGCCCGGCGAGGTTGGCGACGACGGCGACTAATTCGCTCGGTCTAATCGGCTTCGGCACGTGTATCTGGAAGCCTGACTGTAGCGCCCGGATGCGATCTTCTTCGCTCGCGTAAGCCGTGAGCGCGGCCACCGCGGGAACCTTTCCCCCTCGCTCCTTGCTCAGAGCGCGCACTTTAGCGATCAGGGAATAGCCATCCTCTTCCGGCATCCCGATGTCGCTGACCAGCACGTCGAAAACTTCCTGCTTGACCGCTTCCAGCGCGGCGGCTGCCGAATTTGCCGTTTTCACCTGCGCCCCGCAGCTTTCGAGGATGGCTTGCAGCAACTCACACGTGTCCGCTTCGTCGTCAACGACCAGCACCCGTAAATCGGTAAGCTCCGGCGGGCAATCTAACTCCGGCAGCTTTAACTCCGGCAGCTGCGCACTCCCGGTATCGCCGATTGCACCGTGCATCGCCATCAATGGCAGACTGACGGTGAAGGTCGAGCCTTGCCCTTCACCTGCGCTGTCAACTCGCACCGTCCCGCCATGCAATTCGACCAGTTGACGCACAATCGCCAGACCCAATCCTAACCCGCCGTAGGCTCGCGTGGTGGTCGCGTCGGCTTGCCGGAAGCGGTCGAAGACGTGCGGCAGGAACTCCGGCGCGATGCCTTTGCCGGTATCGCTGACGGTCACTTCGACCTGCGATGCGACGTGAGCCAGGCTGACGCTCACGCGCCCGCCGCGCGGGGTGAACTTGATGGCGTTCGAGATGAGATTCCACGCCACCTGTTGCAGCCGGTCGGGGTCGCCGGAGACTTGCCCCGCCGGAGCATCGAGTTGCAATTGGAGCCGTATCTCTTTGGCTTCCGCCGCCGGGCGCAGTCCATCCACCGACGCGATGGCGACGGCGCCGAGGTCGACGGGTTGCACGGTTAAGCGTAACTTGCCGGTGATGATGCGCGAGACATCGAGCAGGTCTTCAACCATCTGCTCTTGTATCCGTGCATTACGCTGGATAACCTGAATGGCTTGTAAGGTAGTCGCCGGGTCGAGCTTGCGATTCCCCAACATCTCCGCCCACCCGATGATCGCGGTCAGCGGGGTGCGCAGTTCGTGCGAGAGCGTGGCGAGAAAGTCGTCTTTGAGCCGGTTGGCTCTCTCGGCGGTTTCGGTGAGTTCGTGTTGCCGGGTGGCGGAGAGCAGGAGTTGTTCGTTCATCGCCACCGCTTCTCTACGGAAGATCGACATCTCCGTCGCATCGCTCACATGGATGATGACTCCGACCGGGCGCGTGTCCGCTCCAAGGATAGCCCACACCGAATATGACCAGTAAACGGCCGGCGAGGTATGCCGATGCTCCTGCTCGACTAAAATCTCCGACGCGCCCGTGCGATACACACGGTCGAGCAGCGGGAGACACCCATTCTCCTCCCCTTCCGGCACGGCCTCGGCGAAGGGGCGACCGAGCAGTTCTTCTCGCTCCTTCCCGACGAGGCGCGCGAACGCGGCATTGAGGTGGCGCACGATGTGCGTCGCGCCCTCGACGGCGACCATGGGCTGCGGTGAAAGTTCGGAGAAGTACCGGCAGAGGCTTACAATGTCGAAAGCCTGCCCTCCCCTGACCGACCATTGTTTCTCAGGCATAACGCACCTTTACTCATTACCATCCACTCCGTCCATTGATTCTTGGCTTATCCCGTGCTCACTATTCCATGGCGCGGGAACTCCGGTGGTCAGGCCGCGATAGCCCCTTAATCGCTCGCCGATGACAAAGCCTTCGGGAGTGATTTCAAATTCGCGCATGTCGATGCTGTGTGCGCTGCGACGCATCTTGATGACGACCATCATCTTGCGGAGTTGGCCGTTGATCGAGACGAACCGCAGGCGGAGGATGTCGTCGCTGAGAAACGAGATCGCGTAGGAACTGAGCGAGAACCCG
>DASQNL010000769.1:0-12300 GCA_035644995.1 Pyrinomonadaceae bacterium
CTGTTGCTGCGGCTGTGTTTGTTGCCCGGCCGGCGCGGCGGCAGCTTGTCCGAGCAGCCCTAAATCTTTCGCTTTCAGCACGAGCGCGGCGGCGATGGGCGCGGCGGCCTTCGAGCCGTAGCCGCCGCCTTCGACGATGACGGCTATGGCGAGTTGCGGGTAATCGAGCGGCGCGATACAGAGAAACCAACTGTCAATGCGCTTCTCTTCGGAGATCACGATCTGCCGGTACTCGCGGATGACGTTGCCGCGCCGGTCGCGCTCGTACTTCTTCACCGTCTTCGGCTCGCCCGTCTTCGGGTCGTATTCGGGCACGTCCTTTTGCGCCGTGCCGGTCTTTCCGCCGGAGGTGATGCCGGCCGCGAGCACGGGGCCGAAGACGCCGCGCGCCGTGCCCGACGCGCCCTGTGTGACGAGTCCCATGATGCGACGCATATCGGCGGCCTTGTCCGGCGAGACGACCTGATTGAACACGGCGGGCGGCTGGTTAAACTCGATCTTCGGCTTCATCAGCTTGCCTTCGAGATTGGCGATGGCCGCGGCGGAGAGAGCCATCTGAAACGGCGTCATCTGTCCCGCGTACCCTTGGCCGAAACCTTCGATGGCGAGATCGTAAGGGCGCATCTTCGCGCCCGTCACGATGGTGGCCTCGCTCGGCGCGAGGGCGCGCGCGAGAGCCGTGTTGCTGGTGTTCCAGATTTCCGGCTGGCGTCGGGCGCGCGTCGCCTCTTCGGGCGTGTCGTAAGCGCCGATCCCGATGAGTTGCGCGGCGTGCCGCAAACGCTCCACGCCCATCTTCACCGCCGCCTGCGCGAAATACTGGTTGCAGGAAACTTCATAAGCCTTGTCCACGCCGATGTGGCCGTGGACTTCGGCCGGGCCTTGATCGTCGTAGATGACTTTCGCGCCGGGTTGCGCGTAGTAGCCGCCGCCGCTGCAAAGGTATTTGTCGTTCTGCGTTCCGGCGAGATACTGCGCGATCATGGTCACGGTCTTGAAGGTCGAGCCGGGGATGTAGTAGCTGCGGAGCGAGCGATTGAGCAGGGGGCTATTGCGCTTGTCGGCGTCGAGTTTGATCCAGTTGGCCTCGTCTTGCACTTCGGCGAGCGTGTAAGTCGGGTTGCTGTACATAGCGAGCACTTCGCCCGTCTGCGGGTTCAAGACGACCACCGCGCCGTGGCGGTCGCGCAACTGCTCGACGGCGGCCTTCTGCAATTCGCTGTCAATCGTCAACCTCACGTCGAGATTCGCGGGCTGCTTGATGTCGCGCTCGAAAAGCACGTCGAGGGCTTCGGGGGCGGCGCCGCTTTGCACGCCAAAGAGCGCCCGCTCGATCCCAGCGTCGCCGCGCTCCGAGCCGAACAACTGCGCCATCTCCCGATCCAACGGATACTCGCGCACGATGCGCCCGTTGTCGCCGCGCCGGTAGAAAGCCAGCGCGCTCTCAAGTTTGCCGGAGCGATCCAGAATCCAGCCGCGCAGGGTTGATTCCGAGAGTCGCCGGTTGCGCAAATCCTTGTAGTTGAGGTCGGAGAAACGGTCGTTGCGCTCCTCCGCATACTGCGCCCAGTAGACGTGGAAGCCGAAGACGGTGAGGGCGAGAATGAGAAAGACCCAGCGCAGCGCGTAGAGGCCGCGATTCGTGGAAGTTGCGCCGAGCCGCTGCCTAACTTCCGTCGGCAAATCGGCGGACGCGACCGAGGCCAGAGCCGAACGCCGTCGCCGCCGCATCCCGAACAGGAGCGACAGCCCGAGCAGCAAAATCATCAACGCCAGTCCCGCCACGTAAATCAAACTCAACAGCGCGGGCTGCTTCTCAGGAATGACTTCAAGAAACATATTGTTTAAGTGACGGGCGACAGGTGACAGGTGACAGGATTATAGACAAAGTTTTTGATTTAACTTGTCACCTGTCACCCGTCACCTGTCACTGCTTTCTAAATCTGACCTCGACATCGCCGAAGCCGACGACATCGCCGTCTTCGAGTTGGCGCGCTTCGCCGTAATTGATGCGCCTGCCGTTTATAAACGTTCCGTTTACCGAACCTGTGTCGGAAACCAGAAGCGTGCCTTCACGGTTCATCAGGATGGCGGCGTGAATCTTGGAGACGCTGGGGTGCGGCAACGACAGGTCGCAATCCGTCGCCCGCCCGACGCTCAGGCGTCTGCCGCCCGGTTTGAAGTAGAGCGTGCTGTCCTCCGTCTCCTTGCCGACGTTGATGCGGGCGTGAATCTGGACGTTCTTCGGCGCGTCGGGAGTGGCAGGCACGGCCACGCCCGCCGCGGCGCGCTCGCGCTCCTCATCCTCGCGCTGCAACTCTTCCTCGAACGCCCCGTAGCTCGGATCGACGGCGATGCCCGTGGTGAAAATATCGACGAGCGTTTCCACCTCGACGGGCGCGAGCGTGCGGAGGCGTTGGTTATTGATGTGGTCGATGGCCGCGGCCAGCACTTCGTTCTCCAACTCTTTGACCGCTTCGGGCGGGGCTTCCGAATGCGTGCCCCATTCGATCTTGAGTTTCATGAGATGCGGGGCGATGCGGCCGCCGCGCCGCGCATCGTCGCGCACGCGCTCGTCGATCAGACGGTTCATGCGTTCGATCAGGCGGGTCGTGGTGAAACCGCTCTGCGGCTCTACGGCGCGGCCGAGCGAACGATCCACCACCGCGCCGACGCGATCCAGCACGCGGCGCAACAGACGCTCGGCCAACGCTTCGTCGCGTTTCGGCACGCTCTCTTTTTTCTCTGTCTTGTCCATGCGAATCTATACGTCCACGCGCCCGCCCGGTTCGGTAAGTCAAAACTCTGCTTAGAATAAACTACGGGCGCAAAAAGTGCGCGACGCGGGGGAGGGAATTGTAAATATTTTAAGTCGCCGCTATTTTAAGGGGAAACGGCGAAAAGTAAAAAGGGGAAAGGCCGGAGCCGGGCGTTCGGGAGCGATATTCACGCCGCGAGTTGAATTCTTGCGCGGCCGCACGGGGCGTTTGACCGTCGCGTTTAGAGCGATGGCGACTCCTGTGCTTGCGCTCTCTGACGCGCGGCTTCGTAGAGTATCACGGCGAGCGCGACGGCGACGTTGAGGCTTTCGACGGGCGGTTGCATGGGGATACGGATGCGCTCGTCGGCGGCGCGGATTTCCGCCGCGTCGAGTCCCCCGGCTTCCGCGCCCATCAGCACGGCGCGCGCGCCCGTCCACACGAGCGCGGTGTGAGTTTGCGTCGCGGCGAGGTCTGCGCTCACGGTGCGGATGCCGCGTTCGTCGCACCACGCGACGACCTCCGCGAAGCTCGCTCCCGTCCATAACGGCAGACGGAAACTCGATCCCATCGCGCCGCGCAAAGATTTCGGTGAGAGCAGATCGGTTGTCCCGGCCGTCGCCACGACGCCCGCCGCACCGGCGGCTTCGGCCACACGCAGCATCGCCCCGGCGTTCGCGGGGTTATTGATGCGATGCAGGACGACGATCAACGGGTTCGGACGAAGCGACTTTTCAAACGTCGCGCGATCCGTCTCGAACCGGCGAGCCAGCACGACGATGCCCTGCGGGGTTTTCGTGTCGCCGAGCGATGCCAGCGTTTGTTCGCCGACGAGCGTGAAGCGCGGGTTGAATTGTTTCAGCGCATCGAGCACGCGCGCGGCGCGTGCGTCCGCGGCGAACTTCTCCGTGTAGAGCACCTCTTCGCAATCGAGACGCGAGCGCGCGGCCTCTTCGCACAGGCGCAAGCCTTCGATAAAGAGCGAGCCGGACGACGCGCCTTTGCTCGCGGCGCGCGCGCGTTGGATGAGAGGATTGTGGCGGCTCGTGATCATGCCATTCCCGGCGGGCGGGTTTTCGATCCCGCCCCGGCGCGTTTATGATGAAAGAGGGTTCCCGCCACGCTGCGCGGGGCAAACGCGGCGACGCCAAGTTTTTTGTGACGTTACGATTCCCGGAAGAGTCATTGTAAATGAAGAGACGCGTGCTCGTGGCCGTTGACGATCTTTTTTTCGCGGCGAAGATTCGCGCCACGGCGGAGCATCTCGGCGTCGAGGCGATGTTCCCGCGAAGTCTGGATGCGCTCGACGCGGCGGCGCGGGAAGGCGCGCCCGCGCTCGTCATCGTCGATCTGCATTTGCAGCGTTACGATCCCTTCGCCGTCGCGCGCCTGCTCAAGGCGGACGAGGCATTGCGCGCGATGCCGCTCGTCGGTTTCTTTTCTCACGTTCAGGTCGAGTTGCAAAGGCGTGCTTCGAGCGCAGGCTTCGACCGCGTGCTGCCGCGCTCGGCCTTCACCACCCGACTGCCGGAAATTTTGCAGGGACGAATCTAGGCCGTAATCTGCTACACTCCGCGCGCCCGTTCCCACGGGCGCGCCGCACGCCCCGACGTACCGGAAAGCTATCAAGCGCGATGTCGCATCGCCGTCAATATCAAGATGAAACTTCAATCTTCGCTCCTGCTCAGTATCGCAATCCTGTCGTTTTTCGTCACGCCCGCGTCGGCGCAGACGGCGCGACCGGCCACGAAGGCCGCCGCCGTCTCGGACGAGGTCGCGGATTTGTATAGTCAAGCCTGGGATCATCATCAGGCAAGACGTTTTAAAGAGGCGATTGACGCCTACCGGGAGGTTATCAAACGTGAGCCGGCACACCTTGATGCGCGCCTCAATCTCGGCGTGGCTCTCGCGCTGAGCGGCAGACAGGTGGAGGCGGTTGAGGTTTACAAACAGATCATGCAGATCAAGGCGGACGCGCCGGAGTTGCATTTGATGATGGGTAGCGCCCTGGCCGAGTTGAAAAAGTTCGACGAAGCGATCAAAGCCCTGCGCGAGGCCATCAGGCTCAAGCCTGACTTGTGGACGGCACATTACAATTTGGGCATGGTCTACATGGAGACGAACCGCCCCGAAGAGGCCGCCGACGCGCTGGCTCACGCGCTCGCTAAATCGCCGGAGAAGGCGATGATCTATCACAGCCTCGGCCAGGTCTATCGCCGCGCCGGGAGGTTCGAGGCCGCGCTCGACGCCTTCAGTCAACTCTCCAAACTCAAGCCGGAACTGCACTTCGTCTATCTGGAACTCGCGCAGGTTTACGACAAACTGGGAAGATTCGCGGAAGCCGAGGCCGCGTACAAACAGGCCACCGCCCGCAACAACTCGGAGACGCCCGCGCACTTCGGCCTCGCCCACACCTATTTCAAGACCGGACAATTCGCCGCCGCCATCGAATCCTTCAAAGTCGTCGCCGCACAAGAACCTGAGTGGGCTGAAACCCACTACATGATCGGCATGAGTTATGCGAAGCTGGGGGATTATCCGAAGGCGCTCGAACCGTTCATCGAAGCCGTGCGTCTCAAGCCCGACTTCATGGAGGCTTATGTCAAACTCTCGGCCACCTACGCTGCGCTCGGCCGCTACGGTGATGGGATTGCGCCGCTGCAACAGTACGCGAAACTCAGGCCGCACGACCCGGAAGCGCATTTTCATCTCGGCAACACCTACATGCTCGCCGGGCAGTATGAGAAGGCGACCGAGGCTCTGCGCGAGGCTCTGCGCCTCCGGCCGGATTACCCGGAAGCGCAGGAGCGCGCCGGCATTGTGCAGCGAAGGATGGAGTTATTGCCGCAGATTCAGACGTTGAAGCAGGCGGTGGAGGCCGCGCCGAACGACATTGAAAAGCGCGCGAAACTGGCGCATTTCTACTACGCGGCGGGGCGGTATGACGAGTCAATCGAAGAATACAAGCGGCTCGTGAAAGCGCGCCCGGACGATTACGAGCTACACAACCAACTGGGCATCAGTTATTCGGAGTCGGGGCGTAGCGTCGAGGCCATCGAGGCTTATAAACGCGCGGTCGAACTCAAGCCGCATCACGTTCTGTATTTGAGCCTGAGCAACTCATACAGTCAGGCCGGGCGGATCGAGGAATCCATCGCCGCGCTGCGGAAGTCGGTCGAGTTGAAACCGACGTTTGCGACGGCGCACTATTATCTCGGCACGGCCTACACCGCGCAGGGCAAGCACCGCGAGGCCGCCGAAGCCTTCGGGCAGGCCGTCAAGCACGAACCCACGAACGCCGAGTACAATCTCAAACTCGGACTCGCCTATCTCTATCTCGGCAACAAAGACGCGGCGATAGGGCAATATCAACTGCTCAAAACTCTGAACCCCGAAACCGCGCAGATACTCTATCGTTCGATCTACTGGTAGACCGCCGCCGACACCGCCGCCCCGCGCGCCTTCGTCTCTCAACGACCGGAAACCCCGCGCGCATCTTCTAAGCGACCGGCGCGGGCGCAACTACTTCGTGAATCGCGCGCACTTCCGTCACCAGTTGCTCATACTGTTCGAGCGTAAGAGCCTGCGCTCCGTCCGAGAGCGCGCGTTCCGGCTGGTCGTGGACTTCGATGATCAGGCCGTCCGCTCCCGTGGCGACTCCGGCGCGCGCCAGCGGCGTCACCATGTAGTTCTTGCCCGTGCCGTGCGACGGGTCGATCACGACGGGCAGGTGCGAGACGCGCCGGACGGCGGGGATGGCGGCCAGATCGAGCGTGTTGCGCGTGTGCTGCGCGAAGGTGCGGATGCCGCGTTCGCACAAGATGACGTTGTAGTTGCCCTCGGCCATGATGTATTCGGCGGCGAGCAGCCATTCGTCGAGCGTGGCGGCCAGCCCGCGCTTGAGCAGCACGGGCAGGGGCGAACGACCGGCGCGCTTGAGCAGCGAGAAATTCTGCATGTTGCGCGCCCCTAGTTGGATCACGTCGGCGTAGCGTTCGACCAGATCGACCCCGTGTTCGTCCAAAGCCTCCGTCACGATCTTCAAGCCGTAGGCGTCGCGCACGTCCGCCAGAATCCTCAAGCCCTCTTCGCCGAGACCCTGAAAAGCGTAAGGCGAGGTGCGCGGCTTATACGCGCCGCCGCGAAAGAAACGCGCGCCGCTGCGCCTGACGGCTTCGGCGATGGCGAAAGCCTGCGCGCGGCTCTCGATGGCGCACGGCCCAGCGATGAGCGCGAGTTCGTCGCCGCCGATGGCCGCATCGCCGACGCGCACCACCGTCTTCTCCTGTTTCAGATCAAGCGAGATCAATTTATACGGCTTGGTGACGCGAATCGCTTCGGCCACGCCGGGCAGCGTCTCGAAGCGCGTCACATCGACCGCGCCCTGATTGCCCGTCACGCCGATGGCCGTGCGATTCGCGCCGGGCATGGCGTGCGCCTTGTATCCGAGTTCCGTGACGACGCGCACGACGTGAGCGACATCTCGCTCGGTCGCGTCGGCTTTCATAACGATCAACATATAAATGGCTCCAGAATGATGTTTGAGAGGGTGATTAGTGACCAACGCCGAGTGACGGGCGGCAACGAGCGTCGAGTTTAAACTCAACGCTCCTTATTCGTCACTATATTTTTACATTCTTTCGGGGACGCCGATGCCGAGCGTGGCGAGGGCGGCCGTCAATTGGCGACGCACAAGGTCGGCGATATTGATGAGGACGATGCGGCGCGTCTCATTTTCTTCGGCGATGATGCGATGGCGATGGTAGAAGAGGTTGAAGGACTTCGCCAGTTGAAAAGTGTACTTCGCCAGATAGGCGGGTTCGGCCTGCGCGGCGGCCTGTGCCGTCACT
This sequence comes from Pyrinomonadaceae bacterium, assembly GCA_035644995.1. Lineage (GTDB taxonomy): Bacteria > Acidobacteriota > Blastocatellia > Pyrinomonadales > Pyrinomonadaceae > JAIVJZ01. The sequence goes on from DASQNL010000769.1 coordinate 7,610, forward strand.
TCTCCCAGCCGCGCCGCCTGCGTCAGCAGCGACCAGAGTTCGTCGCCGCCCTCGCCCGCGAAGACCTGTCTCACGGCTTCCGCGTCCGGTTCGTTCTCATCCAACCCACGGGCGAATCCGCGCGCCCGCGCCAGCGTCTCCTCGTCCAACTTGCGAAAGATGGAATTGGCGCGCACGGCGGCATATTGGCAATAGGGGCCGGTTTCGCCCTCGAAGGAGAGAGCCTCCTTGAAGTCGAAGGCGATCAGGGAATTGCGCGTCCACTTCAACAGGAAGTAGCGCAGCGCGCCGGTGGCAATCGTGCGCGCCGTCTCGAATTTTTCTTCCGCGGAGAGTTCGGCGTGGCGCGTGTCCACTTCCTTGAGGGCGTTGGCTTCGAGGCGGTCGATGAGGTCGTCAACCTTCACGCCCAGCCCTTTGCGCCCGCTCATCTCGATGAACGGCCGCGCGCGATCTTCCGCGCTCAACTCGAAGCCGAGTTCTTCGGAGGCGGCGGGCGAGAGCGCGACCATCTCGTATGACAGGTGGACGCTCGGCTCGCGCGCCAGACCGGGCACGACGGCCTGCACGCCGCGCTGCACGATCTCCTGCGTATAGGATTGGCGCGAGTCGATGACGTTATAGACGATGCTTCCGCCGCCGAACTGAGGCGGCTGATACGCCACCCGCGCCTCGTCCGTCGGCGGCTGGCTCGTCGTCACCCAGACGACGTGGCCGTCCACGTATTGTTGAAACGGCTTATAGTAAAAGTCGAGGCCAAGCTCGCCGAGTTTCCAGAGTTGGTAAGCGATGTCTTTGCCCGCGTAGGTAACGGTGCCGTTCGAGCGGACGATGATCTTGTCGGCGTCGTGCTCGTCCGTGCCCGTGTGTGCGTCGGAAGGCATCACCCAGCACCCGGCGTTGCGGCCTTCGGTTTCGAGGCGGATCGCACCCGTCTCTTTCAGCCGCCCGAAGGCTCGATCCCAGAAGCGCAAATGGAGGATTTCGGATTCGCGCGGCAACACGTCGTAGCGGATGCCGAGCCGCCCCATCGTCTGCAAATGACATTCGACGATGCGCGTGGCGATGTAGTCGGCCAACTCGGCCGTCGGGTTATCGCCCGCCTCGACGGCGTGGAGCGTGTCGCTTCGCAGTTTCAACAACTCCGGGTCTTCTTTGCTCTCGGCGTCGCCGCGCCGGTAGAAGAGTCCGACCTGCGCATACAAGTCCCAGCAGTAATAATCGAACGGCCTCTCCTCGGTCAGCGAAGCGTCGAGGCGGCGCACGTCTTCGAGCGTCATCCGCTCGATGTGCATGAAGCCGACGACCACGTCCGCCACTTGCACGCCCGTGTTGTCGATGTAGTTCTGCACCTCGACGGTCGCGCCCGTCGCGCGCAGCACGCGCACGAACGTGTCGCCGAGCACGCCGTTGCGCAGGTGGCCGATGTGCGCCGCCTTGTTCGGGTTGATGTTCGTGTGTTCGACGATGACCTTCGACCGCTCGCCCGTCTCGTTCCGGGTTACGCCGCCGGCGGTCGCCGCCGCATCAGAAGACGCGACGAGGTGTCGAAGACTCCGCGCGCGATCATAAAAAACGTTGAGATAGCCCGCGCCCGCCACTTCGACGCGCGCCACGCCCGCTTCCGCTTCCAACGCCGCCTTCAACTCCTCCGCGATGGCGCGCGGGTTGGCGCGCTCGCCCCGTTCCTGTTTGAGTCGCTTCGCCACCTCGAAGGCGACGGGGAAGGCCACGTCGCCGAGTTCGGTGCGCGGCGGTATCTCGCCCTGCACCGGCGGGAACGAGACGAACTTCTCCTCAATCGTGCTCCGCACGCGCGCGCTCAGACGTTGTTGCAGTTCAAGCAGATTCAATGATGGGGTTTCCTCATCTCGCGTTGATGAAAGCGGCGACCCGGCTATCGCCCCGTGCGATTCGCGCGTCGCGCTGAAAAAGAGAGGAGTATAGCGCAGCGTCAAAGCGGTGGCTAATTGCGCCGAAACCTCTCCCCTTGACACTTCGTCGGTCGGCTCTGCTACCATCGCCGCCTGAATTCGATGCCGACTCAAATCGAGCCAGCTTTGCTGAGGGAGTTGCGCGAGCGGCTGCGAAAGGCGCGCCGCGTATTCGTCTTGACGGGCGCGGGCGTCTCCGCCGAGAGCGGCGTGCCGACGTTTCGCGGCGGCGGCCGCACGGCGGTCTGGAAGGGTATGCCTTTCGACCTGATCTCTTCGGCCGGGATGCTCCGGCGCGATTTGCCCGCCGTCTGGGAATGGTTCGATTATCGCCGCGACAGCCTGCGCGGCCTGCGGCCGAATCCCGCGCACCTGACGCTGGCCGGCTGGCAGCAAAAGTTTTCGCGCTTCCGCCTCGCGACGCAGAACGTAGACGGCCTGCACCTCGCCGCCGGCTCGCGCGACGTGCTCGAACTCCACGGTAACATCTGGACGGCGCGTTGCCTCGAATGCGGCGAGCGCGCGTCTCTGCTCGACGAGCACGGCGAACGGGAGCGGCCGCCCGTCTGCCCCGCGTGCGGCGAGGCGATGCGCCCCGATGTGGTCTTGTTCGGCGAGATGCTGCCCGCCGGAGTTTTCGAACAGGCGGCTGAGGATGCGGCCGAATGCGACCTTTGTTTCGTCGTCGGCACTTCGTCGCTCGTCTACCCGGCGATGCGGCTGCCGGAGATCGCGTGCGACGCGGGCGCGTTTACGGTCGAGATCAATCCCGAAGCGACGCCTTTCACCGGGCGATGCGACGCGGCGATTCAGGGGCGCGCGGGCGAGGTCTTGCCGCAATTGGACTACTGATGCGCACACTCTATTTCGATTGCTTCGCCGGGGCGAGCGGCGACATGATTCTCGGCGCGCTCGTCGCCGCCGGGGCGAACCCTCACGCCTTGCGGGAACAACTCGCGCTGCTCGATGTCGCGGGCTTTGAAATCTCTTTCGAGCCGGTCGACCGCTCCGGCATCGGCGCGACGCACGCGCGCGTGCTTACGGCCGACGAGACACAGCATCGCCACCTGAGCGCGATCCTCAAGATCATCGCGGGTTCCGGCCTGAGCGAGACGGTCAAAGCGCGCGCCTCTCGTATCTTCGAGCGGCTCGGCGAGGCCGAAGCGCGCGTCCACAATGTGCCCGTCGAGAAGATTCATTTTCACGAGGTCGGCGCGCTCGATGCCATCGTCGATGTCGTCGGGGCGTGCGTCGGGTTCGAGTTGCTCGGCGTCGAACGTTTCGTCTCGTCGCCGCTGCACGTGGGGAGCGGCACGGTCGAGATGGCGCACGGGCGTTTCCCCGTGCCGCCGCCCGCCGTCGTGGAACTGCTGCGCGGCGCGCCCGTCTACGCCACCGACATCAAAGGCGAACTCGTGACGCCGACCGGCGCGGCCATCATCTCGACCGTCTGCGCAGGGGAGTTCGGCGCGCTGCCCGCGATGCGAATCGCGGCGACGGGCTACGGGGCGGGCACGCGGCAGTACAAAGATTTTCCGAACGCGCTGCGCGTGATGATCGGCGAGACGGCGGAGGCGGCGACGACGGCTGCAACGGCGTCCGAAAAACTTTTGATGATCGAGACGAATCTCGACGACACCTCGCCGCAGATCGTCGCCTACGCCACGGAGCGCGCGTTCGCGCTCGGCGCGCTCGATTGTTTCCTGACGCCCGTGCAGATGAAGAAGAACCGGCCGGGCGTCGTCGTCTCGATCCTGTGCCGCGCGGCGCAACGCGAGGCTTTGACGAAGTTGCTGTTCGACGAGACGAAGACGCTCGGCGTGCGCAGTTACGAAGTCGAGCGTCGCGCGCTCTGGCGCGAGTTCGTCGTCGTCGAGACCGGGTTCGGCAAAATCAATGTTAAGGTTGCACGCCGGGACGACGGCAGCGTGTGCAACGTCGCGCCGGAGTATGAAGACTGCCGGGCGGCGGCCGTCGGGGCGGGCGTGCCGCTGCGCGTGGTCGAAGCGGCGGCGCGGGCGGCGTTTGAAGCGACGACGGGTGAGAATGGAAAAGATGAAATCGAACGAAGTTGATCTCAAGAAGATCGCGCAAGGCGTGAGGCTGATGCTCGAAGGTATGGGCGAAGACCCGGAGCGCGCGGGCTTGCAGCGCACGCCGCAGCGCGTGGCCGAGATGTACGCGGAACTCACGGCCGGGATGCGTGAAGACCCGCATGAGCACGTCGAGCCATTGCCGGGCGATTCGCACGACGAGTTGGTGATCGTCAAAGACATTCACATCGCCTCGATCTGCGAGCATCATCTCGCGCCTTTCGTCGGCCGCTGCCACATCGCCTACATCCCAAAGGGCGGGCGCATCCTCGGCCTCTCGAAACTGGCGCGTTTGTCCGACACGTTCGCGCGCCGCTTGCAGGTGCAGGAGCGTCTCACCTCCGAGATCGCCGACACGATCTTCGACGGCCTCAAACCGCTCGGCGTGATGGTCGTCATCGAAGCGGAACATACGTGCATGACGCTGCGCGGCGTCAAGAAACCCGGCGCGCTCACGATCACTTCCGCCATTCGCGGTGCGTTTCGCAAAGACCCGCGCACGCGCGCCGAAGCCATGTCATTGATACAGGGACATAAATCGTGAAGCGTGAATCGTCAATCGTCAAAAGTTAAAATTCGTTCCGATCTATTTACGCTTCACGCTTCAACGCCTATGAACACTTTTTACGTCACGACGCCGATTTACTATGCGAACAGCCTGCCG
>DASQNL010000770.1:0-9193 GCA_035644995.1 Pyrinomonadaceae bacterium
GCGACAAGTTGAAAACCAAGCTGCTTTAACTTGTCGCCCGTCACCCGTCGCTTGTCACTCTTAAAAATGTTAACTAGAAACGCACTGCTCTATCTGGCGCGGCAGGAAGGGTTGAAGGATTTCGCCACGCGCTTCAGCCCCTTCAAGAAGATGACGACGCGCTTCGTGGCGGGGGAGAATATCGCCGAGGCCGTCGCCGCGATACGTGAGATTAACCAGCGCGGCGCGAGCGCGTCGTTCGATCATCTCAACGAATCGGTCGCCAGTTCCGCCGAGACGGAGGAGGAAGTGCGCGAGTATAACCGCGTGCTCGCCGTCATCGACGAGACGGGCATCCGCTCGAACGTCTCGATCAAGCTGACGCAATTCGGACTCGAAATAGACCCGGAGTTGGCCTACCGGAACGCGCGCGAAGTGGTGGCCGAGGCGGCGCGGCGCGGCAATTTCGTCCGCGTGGACATGGAGCAGTCGAGCGTCACGCAGGTGACGATTGACATCTTCAAACGCCTGCGCTCGGAGTTCGACCTGAACACGGTCGGCATCGTCCTGCAATCATATTTGCGGCGCACCGAAGCGGACGTGGAAGACCTCTTGAAGATTCCGGCGCGCATACGCATCTGCAAAGGGGCTTACAACGAGCCGCCCGAAGTGGCTTTCCCGGACAAGCGCGACGTGGACGAGAATTACATCCGCGTGATGCGGACGCTGCTGTCGAGCGGCGTCTACCACGGCATCGCCACGCACGACCCGGCCATGATCGAAGCGACCGTCAACCACGCGGCGCGCGAAGGCATCGCGAAAGAGGCTTTCGAGTTTCAGATGCTCTACGGCGTCAGGCGCGACCTGCAAGTGCAACTCGCGCGCGACGGGTATAACATGCGCGTCTACGTGCCCTACGGCAAGCACTGGTATCCTTACTTCATGCGGCGGCTGGCGGAACGCCCGGCCAACGTCTGGTTCGTCCTGAAGAATATGCTGAAAGGTTGAAGCGGGAGACTCATGAGCGACTTCGTGTGGATACTGTGGGTGGTGCTCGGCGTGATCCTGATCGTCGCCGAAATCTTCACGTCGGGCTTCGTGCTGCTCTGGTTCGGCGCGGGCGCGATTGCCGCCGCGCTGGCCGCGCTCGCCGGCGCGGGCTACCCGTTCCAGTTCCTCATCTTCTTCCTCGTCTCGATTGCCCTGACGGCTGCCTCGCGCACGATTTTCACGAAATATCTCATGCCCGAAGCCGAAGAGGGCGGCTATAAATCGGGCGCGGAGTCGCTGCCGGGGCAAGTGGGAACGGTCGTCGCCGCCAGCCAGGGCGCGCTCCTCGAAGGCGCGGTGAAAGTCTACGGCACGACGTGGACGGCCTACCCCGCCGAAGGCGAAGAACCGTTGGAGGCCGGCGCGCGCGTGGTGGTTGAGAGAGTGCGCGGCGCATCGATCTATGTCCGCCGCGCGCCCTCCGCGCCCGACTGGCGGCCGAGCGCGCTGCCGCCGGGAAGGGAAGAATAAGTCAGGGTGAGGGGGAAGAGGTAAAGGGGAAGGGGTAAAGGGAAAAGGGTAAAGGGAAAAGGGTAAGGGTAAAAACAGGAAGCGGGGCGCAGCATCGAATGGCTGCGCCCCGCTTTTGTCTTCAACCTTTACCCTTTACCCCTTCCCCTTTTCCCGTCTCAGGGTATCGGCGAGGTGTCGTCTTCCATGCCGGGGAGCGTTTGGTCGTCTTCGAGGGCGGCGAGTTCGACGGTGATCGGCGCGCGCGCCGGGGCTTCGAGGTCTTCGCCCTCGAAGCGCGCGAGGACGACGGTGATGTTGTCTTCGCCGCCGCGTTTGTTGGCCTCTTTGATGAGGGCGTCGCAGGCCGCGGCGAGGTCGTCGCCGGCTGCGCCGACGATCTGGAGCATCTCCTCGGCGCGCATCTTGCCGGAGAGTCCGTCGCTGCACAGCAGCATGATGTCGCCGCGTTGGAGACGGACGCGGGAGATGACGGGCGTGAGATCGCTCTGCGCGCCGAGGGCTTGGAGAATGACGTTGCGGAACATGTGCGTCTCGGCGTCTTCCTCGGTGATCTGGCCGACATCCACGAGTTGCTGCACGAGCGATTGATCTTTGGTCGCCAGTTTGATCTCGTCGCCGCGAATGACGTAGGCGCGGCTGTCGCCGACCTGCACGAAGTCCATCGTCTGCCCGGCGACGGCGGCGGCGGTGAGCGTCGCGCCCATGCCGCTGCAACGCGGGTCTTCGAGACTCTTGCGGTGGATGGCGTAGTTGGCGTAGCCGGTGGCGTTGCGCAGGCAATCGACGAGCGAGACGGCCGCGCCCTGATCATCCGTCTTGTGCTCGGAGTCTTCCTCGGTGAGCATTTCGCGCACGCTCTCGACGGCCATCCGGCTCGCCACGTCGCCGGCGAGCGCGCCGCCCATCCCATCCGAGACGATGAGCACCAGCCCCTCGCCGCCTACTTCGAAACGGCGGATGCCGTCGGGCGGCGCGGGCGCGCCCTGCGAGCCGCTCCAACTCTCTCCCGAAGCGAGATCGAGCACGAGGAAGTTGTCCTCGTTGCCCTGCCGGACGCGGCCGATGTCGGATTGTGCGTGTAGCTCGACGAACATAAGCAAGTGACAGGTGACAGGCGACGGGTGACGGGTGATAAGACAAGCGAGAGTTTAACTTGTCATCCGCCACCTGTCACCTGTCACTAAATTTTCCCAAGCGCCTGATCGAGATCGGCGATGATGTCGTCCACGTCTTCGAGGCCGACGGAGATGCGCACGAGGCCGTCGGTGATGCCGAGGCGGGCGCGCGTTTCGGGGAGCACGGAGGCGTGCGTCATCGTCGCCGGGTGCGAGATCAGGGATTCCACCGCTCCCAAACTTTCGGCGAGCGTGCAGAGCCGGACGCCTTCGAGCACGGCGCGCGCGCCGTCCAACGAGCCGACATCGAAGGAGACCATGCCGCCGAAGCCGCGCTGCTGCCGTTTCGCCAGATCGTGCTGGCGGTGCGAGAGCGACCCCGGATAGTAGAGCTTCTGCACCTTCGGATGTTCTTCGAGAAAGGCGGCGACGGCGCGGCCGTTGCGGTCGTGCTGTTCCATGCGCAGCGCCAGCGTCTTCGTGCCGCGCATGATGAGCCACGAGTCGAAGGGCGAGAGAATCGCGCCCGCGCTGTTCTGGATGAACTTGAGCCATTCGGCGTCCTGCTCGTCGTTCAAGACGACCACGCCGCCGATGCTGTCCGAATGACCGTTCAGATATTTCGTCGTCGAGTGCAGCACGATGTCCACGCCGAACTCGATGGGGCGTTGCAGGTAGGGCGAAAGAAACGTGTTGTCGCACACGACCCGCGCGCCGCGCGCGTGCGCGATGTCGGAGACGGCTTGCAAGTCCGTCACCATCATCACGGGGTTGGTCGGCGTTTCGACGAAGACCATCCGCGTGTTGTCGCGAATGGCGGCCTCGACGTTCGACGCGTCCGTCGTATCGACGTAGGTGAACTCGATGCCGTAGTTCGAAAGCACGCGCGAGAAGAGTCGATAGGTGCCGCCGTAAGTGTTATCGGAGACGACGACATGGTCGCCCGCTCGAACGAGCCGCAGCGTCGCGTCGATGGCGGCCATGCCGGAGGCGAAGGCGTAGCCGAAGCGCGCGCCTTCGAGGGCGGCGATGTTTCGTTCGAGGGCGAGGCGGGTCGGGTTCTGCGTGCGCGCATACTCGAAACCCTTGTGCTTGCCGAGTCCGTCCTGCGCGTAGGTCGAAGTTTGATAGATCGGCACGGAGACCGCGCCCGTCGTCGGGTCAGGCTCCTGCCCCGCGTGAATGGCCGTAGTTTGGAATCCCATAACTTCAGTAAATGGCGAAAGGTAAATGGCGTCCGGCCGGCGCAAGTAAAGATTCAAACGCGAATCCGCGCGAGCCGCACTTTTCACCTCGAAATCATAGCTGAAAAACTTTCCGCATCGTAGCCCGCGGAATGTGCGGTGTCAAACCGTTCACAGGGAAAGGAAAAGGGTAAAGGGTAAAGGGGAAGGGGAAAGGGGTGAGAGCGAATACGCGGCGACAGCGACGCCCTGATACCTTTTCCCTTTTACCCTTCCCCCTGACCCGGCTTTTCATTGACACTCGCGGGCGCGACAGGCTATCTTGCAATCCCGTGAACCACACGGACTCGCCAACCCGAATTTCCGCCATCGCCGTCATCCCCGCGCGCTTCAATTCGACCCGGCTTCCCGGCAAACCGCTGCTCGACATCTGCGGCCGACCGATGATCGTGCGCGTCTGCGAACGCGCGCTCGCGGCGAGGAACGTCTCGCGCGTGCTGGTCGCCACGGACGACGAGCGCATCCGCGATGCCGTGCGCGCCGCCGGTTACGAGGCGATGATGACGCGCGCCGAACACTTGAGCGGCAGCGACCGTTTGGCCGAAGCCGCGCTCGCGCTCGACGCCGGGGTCGACCTGATCGTCAACGTGCAGGGCGACGAACCGCAAATTTCCCCGCGCGTCATCGAACGCGCCGTCGCGGCCTTGCAGGATGACGCGGAAGCCGCGTGCGCGACGACGTGCGAGGCCGTCGGCGGCGCGGGCGATGTGCTGAGTCCCGACGTGGTGAAAGTCGTGTCCGACGGGCACGGGCGCGCTCTCTATTTTTCGCGCTCCCCCATCCCGTACCCGCGCGAGGCCGTGCGCAGATTCGGTTCGCTCGCCGCCGCGCTCGAAGTTGAACCCGCGCTGCTCGCCGCCTTTCGCAAGCACACAGGGCTTTATGTCTACCGTCGCGCCTTTTTGTTAGAATACGCGCGCTGGCCTCAGTCCGCGCTCGAACGCGCCGAATCGCTCGAACAATTGCGCATGCTCGAACACGGCGCGAAAATCCGCGTGGTGGAAACAGAGGAAAAATCAATCGGCGTGGATACGCCCGCAGACCTCGAACGCGTGCGCGCGATGTTTGCCGCCGAGGAGTTGAAAGAGAGGTAGCCTCACATGTCCAACGAAGAGATGGAACGCGCCCTTGAGTTTCTGGTGAAAAGCCAGGCCGCCTTCGACGCGCGGCAAGCCGCCTTTGAAGAACGGCAGGTCGCTTTTGAAGAACGGCAGGTCGCTTTTGAAGAACGGATGGCCGCCTTCGACGTGCGGCTTGAGCAGACCAACCGGCAGATCGCCGAGACGGGCAGGCAGTTGCAGATGTACGCGGAAACGCAGTCGGAGTTTATTCAGATCGTCACGGCGAGCATGACGCGGCTGGCCGAGGCTCAGGCGCGCTCGGATGCGCAGATCGCAGAGTCACGCACGCGCACCGACGCGCTGATCGCGGAGTCGAACGCCCGCACCGATGCGCAGATCGCGGCGTCGAACGCTCAACTGAATGAAAAGGTGGCGGAGACGAACGCGCGGCTGGATCGTTTGGCGGCCATGCTCGAACGCAACCTCAAGGGCGGGAACGGCGCGTCCTGATCCGTTTCCGCCGGGGCGAAAGCGGCGTGTCGGGTTTTGGCTAGCCCCTGTGCCTTATGGACGACCGGATCGGGTTGGCGTTCATCCTGTCGATTATCTCCGGCGGCCTGTTCGCGGCGGCGCGGCGCGGGGATGCCGCCCGAAAAGATTTCGGAGGAAGAACTCGAGCGGCGCGCGGGAAGGCGCGCACACGCGCGCCGCGATGTTCGCGTTGCGGCAATGTTTGAACCCGAAGGCGGCGAAGGCCGTCGAGGTGCGGCAGGATTTGAAACACGGTTATTACAACAAGAAGAAAATTCCGGGCGAGGGCGATGATGCCGCACCCGCCACGAAGAAATCGGGTGCGTCCGGCACCGAGGAGAGAGATGCCTAAATATATTTTCGTCACGGGCGGAGTGGTTTCGAGTTTGGGAAAGGGGCTTGCGGCGTCGTCCATCGGCTGCCTGCTCGAAGCGCGCGGGCTGACCGTCACGCTGATGAAGCTCGACCCTTACATCAACGTCGACCCCGGCACCATGTCGCCCTTCCAACACGGTGAGGTCTTCGTCACCGACGACGGCGCGGAGACCGACCTCGACCTCGGCCACTACGAACGCTTCACCCACGCCCGCCTCACGCGCGCCAACAACTGGACGACCGGGCGCATCTACCTCTCCGTCATCGAAAAGGAGCGGCGCGGCGATTACCTCGGCAAGACCATTCAAGTGATTCCGCACATCACGGACGAGATCAAAAAGGCCGTGCGCGCGGTGGCCGAGATGGACAACGTCGATGTCGTGATCGTCGAGATCGGCGGCACCGTCGGCGACATCGAGAGTTTGCCGTTTCTCGAAGCCATCCGCCAGATGGGCAACGAGGAGGCGAAGAACGGAGAGCGCGGCGCACTCTTCGTCCACCTCACGCTCGTCCCCTACATCGCCGCCGCCGGCGAACTCAAGACCAAGCCGACGCAGCACTCCGTGCGCGAACTGCGCGAGATCGGCATCGCCGCCGACGTGTTGCTCTGTCGCTCCGACCGGAACCTCTCGCGCGACCTGCGCGGCAAGATCGCGCTTTTCTGCAACGTCACGGAGCGCGCCGTCATCGCCGCCGAAGACGTGGACACGATCTACGACGTGCCGCTCGCCTTTCACGAACAGGGACTCGACGAGTTGATCGTCGATGCGCTCGGCCTGCAAAAACGCGCCGCCAATGCAGACCTCTCGCAGTGGCGCGAACTCGTCGCCACCATCCGTGAACCGGCGGCGGGCGAAGTCACCATCGGCATCGTCGGGAAGTACGTGGAGTTGGAGGATTCCTACAAGTCTCTACGCGAGGCTCTGACGCACGGCGGCGTCGCGGGCAACGTGCGGGTCAACGTGCGCTGGGTCGAGTCGGAGAAGTTGATGGAGGAGAATTTCGAGGAACGCCTGCGCGACTACGACGCCATCCTCGTGCCCGGCGGCTTCGGCGCGCGCGGCGTGGCCGGCATGATCCGCGCCATCTCCTACGCGCGCAAAAGCCGCACGCCCTTCTTCGGCATCTGCCTCGGCATGCAGACGGCCGTGATCGAATACGCCCGCACGATGTGCGGGCTGACGAACGCGGATTCCACCGAGTTTGACCCGGCGACGCCCTACCCGGTCATCTTCAAACTGCGCGATCTCGTCGGCGTCGAGGAACTGGGCGGGACGATGCGCCTCGGTTCGTGGCAATGTCGTCTTGCGCCCGCGAGTCTCGCGCGCGAAGTTTACGGCGGCGCGCCGGAGATCGGCGAGCGTCATCGTCATCGCTACGAGTTCAACCCGGAGTTTCGCGAGACGCTGGAGCGCGCCGGACTCGTCTTCAGCGGCGAATCGCCCGACGGTCGTTTCGTCGAAATGGTCGAACTGCCGCGCGACGCGCACCCGTGGTTTCTCGGTTGCCAGTTCCACCCCGAATACAGGTCAAAGCCGCTCGATGCACACCCGCTGTTTACCTCCTTCGTCCGCGCCGCGCTCGAAAATCGCCTGCGCCACGAAACGACCATGGAAGACGCGCCCGACCCCGAACTGAACGCCGCCTCGCACCGCGTGGGCGTCGCGGGCGACGACTGAGAGAAGGGATGAAGAAGAATTGATTCATTGATCCATTTCTTCATTGATTCAATGAAGAAATGGATCAATGAATCAATTCTTAGCCGTCCTTCATCCCTATTCTTCCTGCTGTACATTTCGGCCGAGAAACCGGACAATAAAAGCGTTTGAATCGTGAATCGTGAATCGTGAATAGATGAAATCCGTTTCTTCTCTATTCACGATTTGCGATGCACGCGTCGCGAGTCAATCATGCTTCATTGTCCCACATGCGGTCGGCTGTTCGAGACGAGCGTGCTGACGTGCCCGCACGACGGCGCGATTCTGCGCGCCGACTCGACCATCGCCGCGCCCGCTCTGTCAGACCCGCTCGCGGGGCGCGTGCTGGATGAGAAGTATCGTTTGGACAGTCGGCTCGGCGAGGGCGGGATGGGGACGGTCTATCGCGCGACGCACTTGCTGATCGAACGCCCGGTGGCGGTGAAGGTCTTGCACCAGCGTTTCGTCGAAGACGAGGCGGCGCAGGAACGTTTCCGGCGCGAGGCGCGCGCCGCCGGCCGCCTTCGCCACACGAACGCCGTCACCGTCACGGATTTCGGGCGGACGGCGGACGGCTGCGTCTACATCGTGATGGAGTTGCTCGAAGGGCGAAATTTGCGCGAACTGTTGGCCTTCGAGTCGCCGCTTGAGAGCGGGCGCGCCGTCGCGCTGATGTTGCAGGTGGCGGCGGCGGTCGAGGCGGCGCACGAAAACGGCGTCATCCACCGCGACCTCAAACCCGCCAATATCTTCATCGTCCAACCGAAGAACGCGCCGCCCCTCGTCAAAGTGCTTGACTTCGGCATCGCTAAACTCGCCGCCGAGTCGGTTGACGACTCGGAGCAGCGCGCGCTCACGCTGACGGGCGTGATGATCGGGACGCCGCGCTACATGTCGCCCGAACAATGCGACGGCGCGCACTTGACGCCCGCCTCCGACGTGTACAGTCTCGGCATCATTCTCTACGAGATGCTCACCGGCTCGGCTCCGTTCACCGGCGCGTCGCCGCTGGCCGTCGCCCTGCAACATTCTTCGAAGCCGCCGCGCCGGCCGAGCGAGTTGGTCGCCGACATCCCGCTCGAACTCGAACGCGTCGCGCTGCACGCGCTCGAAAAAAATCCTCTGAATCGCCCGCCCGACGCGGGGGCGTTCAGGCGCGAACTTTTGGCCGCGGCCAAACTCGCCGGTATCGCGCACGCGCCCGATTATCTCGCGGCCGGCGAGTTTGAGAACGGGCGCGGCGCGGAGCCGACCGGGCGATTCGTGCTCGGCGAAACTTACGGCGGGCACGACGGCAACGGGAAGACTCACGACACGACGCGTGTGGCGGATGCGACGGGCGGCCGCCGGCCGCAAACCGGCATCGTCGCGGTCGCCGCCACGACGGATGCCTTCGCCGCCCCGGCCGCGCCCGCTCAAACGGAGGCGCAACCGTTCACGCGCATCAAGGTCTTGCTGCACGACCGGCGCACGTTGTTCAATCGGCTCAACCGGCCGCTCGTCTGGTTGGGGTCGGTGGCAGCTTTGCTCTTGCTGGCCGTCGGCCTGACGGCGTTTGTCAGGACGCGCAACAGCGCGCCGCTCCCGGTCGAGAACGCGACGCTCACGGCGACCCCGACGCCTTCGCCGGAAGCGTCTCCGACGCCTTCGCCGGACAACGCCGCCGC
>DASQNL010000771.1:0-5238 GCA_035644995.1 Pyrinomonadaceae bacterium
GTGAGGCTCGGAAACACTTTACGGAGCAGTCAGGGTGGGGCAACTTCGCCGGGGAGGGCGAGAGGCTGTTCGCAGGGCGGGCTAACCTGCGCGCCGGGGCGGAGGCCTCCAAACTACGCGGCGGGGAGTTGTCACGGCTCCGCTTCGGCGACGCACCTAGACGCGGCGGTCGCGCAACGGGGGGCTGAGACTCTTCGACAGGCTCTCCGCGTAAGCGGCGACGGCCTGCGGGCGGTCGAAGCGGCGCGAGAACAGCGCGCGCCCCTCGTCGCCCAGTGTCGCCAATGCGGCGGGGTCGTCCGCCCAGGCGGTGATGATGCTTGCCAGGCGCATCGCCTCCCCCGTCCGCACCACCGCGCCGCACCCGTGCTCGGCGACGAGGCGCGCGATGTCGCTGCGCGGGTCGCCGACGAAGATGACGGGACGGCCTGCGGCCAGTATCCCGTAGGTTTTGCTGGGGACGCTCAGGCCGGCCAGCCCATCCGCGAGGGTGACGAGGTGCGCGTGCCCGGCGGCGAGACTGTAGAGCAGGTTCTCCCGCGATTGATAAGGCAGCACCCGCACGTTCGCCAGATCGTGACGGCTCACGAACTCTTTGATCTCACCGGCCTTAACCCCGTCGCCGATGAAGAGGAAGATGATGTCCGCGCGGTTTCGGAGCAGGCGGGCGGCTTCGAGCGGCGTGTCGAAGTCGTTCACCATCCCGAAATTCCCGGAGAACTGCACGACGAAGCGTTGCCCCAGTTCTTGCTCCTCGGCGAAGGAGTTTCTCTCACCCGCCGCGAGCGGGCGAATCTTCTCGCCGTCAGCCCAGTTATGAATGATGTCTATCCGCTCCTCGGAGGCGTCGTGGATTTTATCCATGACCCGCTCGCGCATGCAGTCGCCGAGGACGATAACGCGGTCAGCCCGGCGGAGGACGAGACGATTCAGGCGGTCGAGCAGGCGCGCCAAGAGTCCGCCTTCCCGGAAGGTGCCGAGCGCGACGCCCACGTCCGGGTAAATATCCTCCACGAGCGCGACGAGCCGCATCCCTCTCAGCCGACAGGCAAACAGCGCGAGCAGGCCGATCAAAGGGGGCAGCGTGAGCGCCATCACGACATCATGGCGCGGCAGCGTCAGAAGTTTCCAGGCCGCCCCCAGGTAAAAGGTAAAGTAGTCGGCGAGCCGACCGGCGACCGAGCGTTTGCCGAAGCTCGTCGCCCACGCGCGCTCGACGCGCACGCCCCTGTACTCTTCGCGCGGCGGGAGCGTCTTGCCGCCGTTATAAAGACCGCGCCCTGAGAGCGCGGTGACACTCAGGCCGCGTTCGACCAGGCTCTCGGCCAGATCAGTCATCAATTGACTGATGGCCGAGTGATCCGGGTAGAAGAACTGATTGAGGATTAAGAGCCGCACTTCGCCTGCTTGCTTGTCGTGCGCTCTCCGCTTCCAAGCAGTTCTCCGCCTTGTTGGATGAACATCAATAACTCGCCGCCAAGCCCGAACGGCCGACCGTTCGCATTAGTCTGCGCCGACCGCCATCCGGGCCTCGGCGGCATACGCGGCGCGGTACCACTTGATGGTTTCCCGCAGCCCGGCGACGAAATCCGTTTTGGCGCGGAACCCGAACATCCGTTCCGCCCGGCTCACGTCGAGCGCGCGGCGGGGCTGCCCGTCGGGCTTCGCGGCGTCCCAGACGATCTCGCCTCGAAAGCCCGTCTCCTCGGCGATCAGGTGGACGAGGTCGCGGATACTGATCTCGCGGCCGTTGCCGAGGTTGACGGGTTCGGCGTCGTCGTAACGCTCGGTGGCGAGCACGATGCCTTCGGCCGCGTCGGCGACGTAGAGGAATTCGCGCGTGGCCGAGCCGGTGCCCCAGACCTCGATGGCGGGGGAGCCGGTTTCAACCGCCTCGACGCACTTGCGGACGAGCGCGGGGATCACGTGCGAAGTGCGTAAGTCGAAGTTGCCGCCCGGCCCGTAGAGATTGACGAGCAGCAGGTGAATGGAGTTGAACCCGTATTGCTCGCGGTAAGCCTGCGACTGGACGAGGAGCGTCTTTTTCGCGATGCCGTAGGGCGCGTTGGTCTCTTCCGGGTAGCCGTTCCAGAGGTCTTCCTCCCTGAACGGAACCGGCGTGTGTTTCGGGTAGGCGCAGATCGTGCCCACCTGAACGAACTTCTCCACGCCGTGCAGGCGCGCGCCCTCCATCAACTGCACGCCCATCATCAAGTTCTCGTAGAAAAAGCGGGCGGGGTTTTCGCGGTTCGCGCCGATGCCGCCGACCACGGCCGCCAGGTGGATGACGATGTCCGGGCGCGCCTCCCGATAGAGCCGCTCGACCGCCTCGCCGCGCACGAGATCGTAGTCGCGCTTGCGCACGACGAAAATTTGCGAGCAGCCGCGTTCGCGCAGCCGCGCCACCACATGGTTTCCGAGGAAGCCGCTCCCGCCCGTCACGCAGATGCGTTTATTTCCGAGTTCACTATTCATCAGCTTTCTAATCCCCTTGATCGTGCGCAAGCCGCGCGGCTCAGTTTCAAGATACCGTTTCCTCTCATGGTCGCGGCGGCCGAATGTCTTTTCGCGGAACCCGCGAAGGACTTCGTGGTTGCCACCCAGGGGCGACCACGAAGTCCTTCGCGCTTTCCGCTTGTCTCACAATGTACAAAATTTTGGACGGACGCTCAAACCGTAACCCGGCGTACCACGTGATTTCCCATGTAGAGCACGTCCATGCGGGTCTTCAGGAAGCAGTCGATGGCGTGGCGCGGCGTGCACACTATCGGCTCGTTTTCGTTAAAGGAAGTGTTCAAGAGGACGGGCACGCCCGTCAATTCGCAGAAGTCGGAGATGAGCCGGTGATAGCGTGGATTGCCGCCGGGAGAGACGGTCTGGAGCCGCCCAGAGCCGTCTACGTGAACGACCGCCGGAATCACGGCGCGCTTCTCTTCCCGCACCTGATAGACCATGAGCATGGTCGGGGCGGGGTGCGTCTGTTCGAAGTAGTCGCCGACGCGTTCTTCGAGAATGGAGGGCGCAAACGGGCGGAACGGCTCGCGCTTCTTGATGCGCTCGTTCAGGATGGCTTTCATGTCCGCGCGGCGCGGGTCGGCGACGATAGAGCGATTGCCGAGGGCGCGCGGCCCAAACTCCATGCGCCCCTGAAACCACCCCACCACCGAGCCGCCGGCGATGTCCCGCGCCGCGCGCCGCGTCACCTCTCGCTCCGTATAACTCTCGTATGCGAGGCCGCTCAGTTCCAACTCCGCACGAATTTCCTCGTCGGAAAACTCGGGGCCGGTGTAGGCATTCTCCATCACGAACGAGCGGGGACGGTTCAGTATCCCGTTGTGGATCAGGTAACAGACGCCGATGGCCGTGCCGTTGTCGCCCGCCGCGGGCTGCACGAAGATGCGCTTGAACGGTGTGTGCAAAAGTATCTTGCCGTTCATCACCGAGTTGAGCGCGACGCCGCCGGAGAGTCCCAGGTCGGTGAGTCCGGTCTTTTCGTGCAGGTGCGTGAGCAGGTGGAAGCCAACCTCTTCAAGTCGCCGTTGGAGGCTCGCGGCGATGTCGCGCTCGCGCTCCGTCACGGGTTGCCCCTCGACGCGCGCCGCGCCGAAGCGTTCGACGTACTTGTCGGAGAAGATGCGGCCGATGACGGGCGAGCCTTCGTCCCAATTCATCTCGACGCCCTCCGTATGATGCCGAAAGTAGTCGAGGTTCAGGCGGAAGCGGCCGCCCTCATCCGTCCGGATGATGTCGCGAAACTCGTCCACGTACCTCGGCACGCCGTAGGGCGCAAGTCCCATCACCTTCCCCTCGTCGCCGTAATGCGGGAAGCCCAAGAACTGCGTCGTCGCCGTGTAGAGGATGCCGGTCGAGTGCGGGTACTCGATCTGTCCCAACACCTCAATCGAATTGCCGCGCCCCGCGCCCCACATCGTCGAGATGAAATCTCCGAAGCCGTCAATCGAGAGCAACGCCGCCCGCTCGAAGGGCGACACGTAAAAAGAGCTGGCGAGATGCGCCCGGTGGTGCTCGACGTTGTGAAACTTCGCCTTCAGCCGTCCCCGCTTGCCGCCGAGACGCTGCGCCAAATCCTCCCCCAGATCGCGCACCTTCATCGAGTTTGCGATGCGCTCGCCGATAGCCCCGAAGATATTCCGCTCCCCCTTCTCCGCGCCCGCGTCAGGCTTATCGGCGCGGCGCAAACTCTTCGCCGCGCGCGTCGCCGCGTACAGAATCTTTTTATGCAGGTGCGCCGAAGGGTCGCGCGAGATGCCGATGTGCTCAACCTGTTCGAGGGAAATCCCGGCCGTAGTCAAGCAGTACTTGATGGCCTCGACCGGCAACCCCGCGCAGTGCTTGCAGCGATTGAAGCGTTCCTCCTCGACGGCGGCCAACAATTCGCCGTCGCGGACGATGGCCGCCGAGGCGTCGCCGTGGTATGCATTGATGCCGAGAATATACAAAGTCGCGCCCCGTCCTCTTACCTTTTAGCCCGGTTAATTAAGTTCTGGAGATGTGATCCGCGCGGCAGGTTGCTCGCCCCCTTGCTCAACACCCGTTGCAGGCCATTATCCACGGGAGACGGAGATAGAATCAACTCTCCATCAACTCCATAAGGACGCGAACGCGCGGGACGACGGCCGTTCCGCGCGTTCGCGTCTGTTGACAACCGCCGTCGAAAGGCCAAGTATATCCGGCACGCGCCGGACGCTTCGTGCTTCGTTTCCATCTCAGCCGTGTCCGCTTCCGTTTCGATGTCGCATAGTTACTACAAACTCATTTTTTTCGTCGTTGGCTTCCTGTTGGGCGGGGTAAACCTCGCGGGGCTTTTCGTGTCTTTAAGAAATCCGGCGATCTACGCGGAGCGGAAGCTACGGGATCGAGACGATATTACTTTGCCCGCGGCGGACTTGTTGCGGGCGGCCGGGAGAAGGCCGAACGAACCGGCTGAGGCTTATGTCGTCCGGTTGAACGAGGCTGTCAACAAAGGCATCGCCTACTACTGGGAAGACGAAGGAGCCGGGAAATACAACTTGCGCGTGCCGGTTCACGAAAATTACCTGCTTTTTCTCGCCGCCTACGTCTTGCCGCGCTATTACCGCAAGTATGAGTTCGCCGATCAATATAAGAACCTCGAAAGAGGAGTGGGCATCTGCTCGCTGCACGCCACCGTCATCGCCGCGCTGCTCGAAGACCACGGAGTCGGCTCCAAAGTAATTCTTCTCAATCAACACGTCGTCG
>DASQNL010000772.1:0-3176 GCA_035644995.1 Pyrinomonadaceae bacterium
GATGTGTTTATCTTCGCCGTGGCGAAGCCGGGGCGGATGGAGGAAGCGCAGGATCAGGTGGTGGACATGCTGCGCGTGCGCCGCCAGACGCCCTTCGGCGAGAAGAACAACTTCGGCGTGACGACCGCCGAATCGGCCATCTCCAATTTTCGCTCGATCACTTCCGGCGTGGCGATTGCGATGGTGGTCATCTCATCGGTCGGGCTGATGGTGGGCGGCATCGGAGTGATGAACATCATGCTCGTCTCCGTGACGGAACGCACGCGCGAGATCGGCATCCGCAAGGCCATCGGCGCGCGCCGCGCCGACATCCTCTGGCAGTTTCTCATCGAGGCGATGACCCTCACGGGCTTCGGCGGCCTCGTCGGACTCCTGCTCGGCTGGGGCACGACGTTCCTGATCAGTATGTTCGTGCCCTCTTACGTCCCGTTGTGGGCGCCCATCGCGGGCTTCGTCGCCAGCGTCGGCATCGGCCTCATCTTCGGCCTCTGGCCGGCGTGGAAGGCCGCCCGCCTCGACCCCATCGAAGCCCTGCGCTATGAGTAGAGGTCGGAGGTTAGAGGTTAGAGGTCAGAGGTTAGAGGTTAGTTCGGAGAGCGGTTAAGAACAGATTGAAGGCCGGTGAAAGCGCGAGCGAGTTCGCTTTCACCGGCCTTCGTTTTTACTAACCTCTAACCTCTAACCTCTGACCCCTGCTTTTAAGCGATGAAGGTCGGGAACAGCGCGGCGGCTCCCAAACCGAGCAGCAGGCCGAACGCCCAGAGGCCGATGGAGATCGCCCACGCCGTGCCGCTCGTGACTTTCTCGCCGCCGTGGCGCAAGCCGGTCGCCGTCAACCACAGTCCGTAGAGCGTGAAGAGTCCGATGCTGCTGCCGAGGACGAACAGGTAGGGGTGCTCCGCCGGGCTAAAGAGCACGCCGAGGTCTGCGTGCGCCAGACCGCGTTGCCCTTTGATCGGGTCGATGTCGTCGGGCGATTTGAGGTAGAGGAGCAGGAGGCTGATCAAGTTCTGCAAGACCATCACCGGCAACGTCGCGAAGACCGCCACCGAGAACGCCTGCCAGAATTTGATGCGCGCGCCCGACACCATCACGCCGAGCATGTAGAGCGCGGCCAGGATCGCCAGAAAGACGAACGTGCCGACGACGCCGTTGATCGCGCCCGAAGCCTTGGCGAACGGTCGGCGGGCGTCGGCGGCGGTGCGCTCGCGCATCTCGGCCGCGCGGTCGGCCGGGATGAAGCCGCCTTCGACCGTCTTGTCGAACGCGGCGAGGGCGACGGTGTCCGCGCCGATGCGCTGCGTGTAGGCGAACTGGTAGACGGCGACCGAGAGCGCGATGATGAGAAAGGCCGTGCCCCAGTGGGGGCGCGCGCGCAACTCCTGAAAGACGCGCGCCGGTTCGTAAAAGACCGCGGTGATCTTTTCGCTCTCGGACATCGGCGGCGCGTCGTCCGGCGCGGCCGACTCGCGCCGGATGAAACTGAGACCGAGCATCACGATGCCGAGGAAGACGAGCGCGCCGCCGGGGGTCGCCGCGCCGGGCAGAATTTGCATCACGCCCGTGATCAAGAGCAAAAGGCCGACGACGAGCACTGCTATCGCGACAATACGATTCATGGGGAGTTCTCCGTGGTTGGAAGTTTATTTAGGGAGAGCGGCGAGGTGCGAAGCCGTTCTCGAAAGACTCTAGGCGCGCCGCATCGGATCAGTCATCGCCTGTGATACGTCTCGCGCCGGATGGCGGTTTCAAATTATCCATGCCGGAAGGTTGAAGCCGCTAACCCTTACCCGTCCCTGTTCGGCCGCGCGAGCGTGTGGACGATGCGATCAAGCCGAAGTCGGCGCGTCAGCCCAACCGGGAGCGCGGATGCAGGCGACGGTGTGGCCGGGGGCTACCTCGCGCAAGTCGGGGTCGATTTGCGTGCATTCGGGAATGGCATCGGGGCAGCGTGTGTGAAAGCGGCAACCGGAGGGCGGGTTGATGGGCGTCGGCACGTCTCCGTGCAGCACGATGCGTTCGCGCTTGCGCGTCGGGTCGGGCACGGGGATGGCCGAGAGCAGCGCGCGCGTGTAAGGGTGCTGCGGGTTCGCGTACAACCCGACCGCCGACGCCACCTCGACGATGCGGCCGAGATACATCACGGCCACGCGGTTCGAGATGTGTTCGACGACGGCGAGGCCGTGCGAGATGAAGAGATACGTCAGGTCGAACTCCGCCTGCAAATCTTCCAAGAGGTTGATGACCTGCGCCTGCACCGACACGTCTAAGGCCGACACCGGCTCGTCCGCCACGATCAGCTTCGGGTTCAAGGCGAGGGCGCGCGCGATGCCGAGCCGCTGCCGTTGGCCGCCGGAAAACTCGTGCGGGTAACGGTTCATGTAATCGGGGTCGAGGCCCACCTTACGCAGCAGTTCGGCGACGCGCTCGCGCCGCTCCTCGCGCCCGCCCGCGCCGTGAATCACGAGCGGCTCGCCGACGATGTCGCGCACCTTGAGACGCGGGTTCAAACTGGCGTAAGGGTCTTGAAAGATGATCTGCATCTCGGCGCGCACGCTCCTGAGAGCCTTGCCTGAGAGCGCGAGCACGTTCTGGCCCTCGAAAGAGATTTCGCCCCGCGTCGGCTCGATCAGGCGTAACAGGCAACGCCCCACCGTGGACTTCCCGCAGCCCGACTCGCCCACCAGCCCCAGCGTCTCGCCCTTGAAAATCTCGAACGTCACGCCGTCAACCGCGCGCACCACGTCGTCGCTGCCCGCGACGGGAAAGTGCTTGACGAGGGCGCGCACGCGCACGAGTTCCGCCGCCGCCGCTTCAGGCCGCGCGCCTCTCGCGTGCGCCGCCGTCGCCTCGGCTTCGGGAACAGACTGCATCCGTTCGTTGGTACTCATAAATTAGAAACTAAAACCACCCGCCGGAACCTTCGCCGCCGGGACGCGAGCGGACGGAGAGAGTTGAATTATTTCAAATTTCAAAGTTAAGTTATTTGACATTTCAAAGTTAAGTTATTTCAAATTTCAAAGTTAAGTTATTTCAAATTTCAAAGTTGAATTATTTCATATTTCAAATTGACGTTGTTGCATAAAAGGCTACGGAGACGACAGTGCTGGTAATCTTGAGGTGTGAAACGCAAGAATACGAAAAGCACGTACCGTCTCCGTAACTGGAGTCACTAT
>DASQNL010000773.1:0-1805 GCA_035644995.1 Pyrinomonadaceae bacterium
CGGGCGGCAGCGTCCGCTCGTCGGCGAACGCTACGGCTTCTACGGCGTCGAGCTTGGGGCGTATGCCGCGCTGGCCGCCTCCGCGCGTCAACCGGGGCAGGCGCAAGTGCGCGCCCTCGTCCTCGATTCCGTCCCCGCATCGCCCGACGAACTGCTCGGCCACGCCACCCGCGAGCGCGTCGGCTTCGACAACGGCCTGCTCAATCTATTCGTGCGCGGCGCGGCGCGTATCTATTTTCTCGGCGGGTATGAAAGTGAATCTTCGTGCGATCTCGCCGCACAGTCGGCGGGTCGGCGCGTGCTGCTCGTCAGCGGCGGGGATGCGGGCAGGTTGCGTGAGTCCACGCGCGCTCTGGCGCAATGCTTTCCTTCGTCGTCGCCGCCCGTCGCGCTGCATGCCGACCTCCCGGTCACGGGCTTCACCGCTTCGTCAGCCACCGGCGAACAGGGCGAGACTTACGACCGCCTCGTCATCGAATTTTTCTCGCAGGCTTTCAACGAAGACTCCCGCCCCTGACGATTGAGCATGCGGCTGCGCTCCATCAACGCATGCGCACGGCCACGAGCGTCAACGTCCCGTTATCGCCGATCACTTCCGTCTCAAACGGCCAAAAGTCGAGCAACTGCCGGACATGTTCCTCCGGCACGATGACCAGCAGCGTCTCGCCCGTCTGTCTCGCCGCGTCCCGCACTTCGCCCACGCCTTCAAATTTTCGCGGCTCGCCGCGCCCCTCGTCGTAAATCAAACGCCCCGCCGCGTAGAACTGCGACGTGCGCTCGACGTTGTGCAGATTCAAGACCGGCGACGCGCCATAGCCGCGTGCCGCCGCCGCGCGCAGCAGATCGCGCACGGACTCGCGCCCCGCCAGCCGTTCCGCCGCGCACCCCACGAGCAGCATCGTCGTCAGAAACGACACGCCGACGACGAGCCACACGCTCAGTTCGCGTCGGCGTGCCGCGAACAACAAAACGTATGCGCTCGCGGCGACGACCGGCGCGGCGACGAGCGCGATGCAGGCGCGCGACAGTTCCGCCGCGTTCAACCCGTAGGCCAACCCGGCGGCGGCCGACAGCAGCATCAAGGCCCCGGTCGCACGCAGCGGCCACGCGCTCCCCTCGCCGCGCAGGAACCCGGCCAGCCTTTCGCCCGCGAGCAACACCGCGCCCGGCAACGCGGGCAGGATGTACCCCGGCAGCTTCGAGCCGGACAGCGAAAAAAAGAGCAACGGAAACAATACCCACGCGAGCGCGAAGAAGCGCAGTTTGCCGAGCGCGTCGCCGTCGTCGCCGCCGCGCCAATTCCAACGCCGCGCGTGCGCGATGCCGGAGGCGAGAAACGCGCTCCACGGCAGCATCAGCGCGGGGATGATGGCGAAATAGAACCAGAACGGTTGCGGGTGGTGATACTTGTTCGAGAGGTAGCGCGCGAAGTGGTGCTTGATGAAAAACTCGTCCACGAACGTCCACCCGTGGCGCGCGATGACGGGCGCGTACCAGAGGGCGGCCACGGCCGACGTGATCAGGAATCCCCAGAAGGCCGACCTCCACGCGTCCGGCCAACGCCGCCGCAACAAACAATAGACGACGACCACGCCCACGGGGATGACCACGCCGATCAAACCTTTCGCCAGCAACGCCGCTCCCATCCCCGCGTAAAATCCCGCGAGCAGCCAACGCTTTTTACGCGCCTCCGTCTCAAGTTCCGATGCGAAGAAAAACGCGAGCGCGCACGCGACCGTCATCGTGACGAAGACATCGAAATTCACCCCGCGCGAAAAGACGATGAGTCCCGCGCTCGTCGCCGC
>DASQNL010000774.1:0-14842 GCA_035644995.1 Pyrinomonadaceae bacterium
CGTGAGACTTCCACGTCCGACAAGGGCTTTGTTATAGTGACTCCAGTTACGGAGACGGTACGTGCTTTTCGTATTCTTGCGTTTCACACCTCAAGATTACCAGCACTGTCGTCTCCGTAGCCTTTTATGCAACAACGTCGAAGCAAAAGGTCAAAGATACGAAGGCCAAAAAGGGCGCGAATTGAAGTCGGGCGCAAGGGCATCGGGCTAAAGCGCCGATTTTACTCAAACTCTGCAAAACTCGAACCCTACACAATAGGAGAGGGGCGACGGACGCCCCTCCTCTCGAAATCAACTTAACAAGCGAAAACTTTACAGCCCGCGATATTGGAGCGATAAGGCTTCCATGCGCGCGGATTGGCCGGCGGTGAGGCGGTACATGCAGGGGTCGTCGGTGTAGTCCATGAAGTTTTCGATGGGGTCGATGCCGGTCTTGGGGCAGGAGTCGCGCCCGGTGGGGCAGTAGAAGGCGGGCGAGCGTTCGGAGGGGGTGTCGGCGACGAAGTCGTTGTAGACGGCCGCGCAGCCCCCCTGGAAGGTGTGGAACAGGCCGAGCCAGTGGCCGACTTCGTGCACGGCCGTGTCGCCCTCGTTGTAGGGGACTTCCGTGCCGCCGGGCAGGCTCGAATAGAGGCAGACGATGCCGTCCATGGCGGGGTCGCCCGCGTACCAGAAGGGGAAGGTCGCCCAACCGAGATAACCGCCGCCGTTATTGGTGTAGAAGTTGAGCGTGGCCGCGTCGCCCGTGTGCAGGGCGGTCTTCATTTCGCGCTCGGCGGCCGTGTCCGGCGCGGCGTTGAACCACGCGAGGTTCGTCGTGCGCGTGACGCCGACGAGGGCGAAGCGGAAGGGCGTGTTGGCCGCGCCCGCGCCGGTCGCGCCCGCGTAGGCGGCGTTGAGCACGTCGATCTGCGCGCGGATCATCTTGTCCGTGATGTCGCCGTTCGAGACGCCCGCGCCCTTGTTGACGACGTGAAAGTAGACGGGGATCGTCACCGCGCCCGACTTCCTGATCTGGCCGGGGCTGCGCTTGTGATTGAAGTCATTCAGTGAAGTCTCGTAGGCGGCGGCGGTCGTCTCGTCGAGGTCGCGCGTGGCGCAACGGTCGCGCTGCGAACGCGTCTCGCCTTTGGCGGTCTTTTGCGCGTTGAAGGATTCCACGGTTTGGATGATGGCCCTCTCGCCGCCGCGCGCGTTCTCGGCCTGAGCGCGTTTAAAGAGCGAGGGGCTGGCAATGGCGACGACGAGCGCCAGGCACAGAAGCGAGAGGGACGCGAACAACTTTCTTGTCATCAAAAAATTCCTCCGAACTATGGGCTTGAAGTTGGGGACGAGGGAAGGAACCTTAACGGCCGTTGCGCCGTCGAGCCTTTCCCGGAAGATGAGAGGCCACGACTTTAGGCGCGCGCGTGCGAACGTGTCAAGGGACAGGGCGCGTCGTGCCCCTCCCGGCGTGCGCACGCCGCGAAGTTCGCACGCGCGCGCCGCGAAGTTCGCGCGCGGCTAACGGGCGGCGGGCGCGGCATTGTCGGCGGCGCGCAAATTCGTCTCGAACAATTTGAGGATTCGCTTGTACTCGTCCGCCCAACTCGTCTCGCGCTCGAAGGCGTGGTCTTCGACCGGATAGGGCGCGAGTTCCCAGTTCTCTTTTCTCAGTTCGATGAGCCGTTGGGCGAGGCGCACGGAATCCTGAAAGTGGACGTTCACGTCAACCATGCCGTGGCAGATGAGCAGCGCGCCGCGCAAGCCTTCCGCGAAGTAGATGGGCGAACTGCGCTTGTAGGCTTCGAGGTCTGTCTGCGGCAGGTTGAGGATGTTCGCGGTGTAGGGGTGGTTGTAGTGCGCCCAATCCGTGACGGGACGCAAGGCCGCGCCCGCCGCGAACACGTCGGGCGTGGTGAACATCGCCATCAGCGTGATGAAGCCGCCGTAACTGCCGCCGTAGATGCCGACGCGTTTCGGGTCAATCCCGTGCTCGGCGGAGAGGTAGCGCGCGGCGTCTACGTGGTCGGTCAAATCCTTGCCGCCCATGTGGCGATAGATGCCGGTGCGCCAGTCGCGCCCGTACCCGGCGGAGCCGCGATAGTCTATATCGAGCACGGTGTAGCCGCGCTCCATCAGCAGGTGATGAAACATGTACTCGCGGTAATAGCTGCTCCACCAGTTGTGGACGTTCTGCAAGTAGCCCGCGCCGTGAACGAACAAGACGGCCGCGCCGTTCGGTCGCGCCGGTTTGTAGAGACGCGCCTGCACGGTCTGGCCGTCGCGCGCTTTGAAGCCGACGATGGGCGGCTCGATCCAGTTGTGCGTGAAGAATTCGGGGATGGGCGAAGTAGTCACCTGCGTTGCGCCGCGTGGGGGAAGTTTTCCGGAGGCGCGAGTTTCGGCGGGCGGCGCGGGCTGGATCACATCGAGGTAGAGTTCGGGCGGCTTGTTGCTGTAAGAACGAACGAGGGCGAGCCTCTGTTCGTCGGGCGAGATGTCGGCCGCGTTGTTGCCGGGCATGAGAGTGAGGCGCGTGCGTGCGCCGCCCGTCACCGGCATCGAGTAGAGGTGTCGCTCGGCGAAGCTCACCTCGCTTGAGGTGAAATAGAACTTCGTCTTGTCGTTGGAGAGCCGCACGTCGGAGACTTCAAACGCGCCGCGCGTCAACTGCACCGGCCGGCCGCCGTCTATCGAGACCGTGTAGAGGTGCGCGAAGCCGTCCTGCTCCGACTCGAAATAGACGCGCCGGTTGTCCGCCAGCCAGCCGAGCGTGAACGCGCCGGGGCCGTTCGTCCAGGCATCGTCGTGCAGCGCGGCGAGCGTTTTCGTTTTACCCGTCGCCGGGTCGAGCAGGAGCACCCAACGATCTTTGTTGTCGGCCGAACGAGCCAGCGTCGCCGCGTTGCGCCCATCCTCAGACCATTGCAACTGAAAAAACTGCACGTCGCGTTCGCGCGCCTGAGCGTTCGTTTGCGCGGTCGTTTCGGTTTGCGTGCGCGGCGGCTGTTGGCCTTGAGCTTGCTGCTGTGTTTGCTGCGTCTGCCCCTGCGCTTGCCCTTGCGCCTGTCCTTGCGCTTGCCCCTGCGCCTGTTGAGCTTGTTGCTGCGTGTCCGCGCCGCGCTCGCGCCCGGCCTGTTCGGTGGCGTTCTGCTCGGTACGCGTGCGCACGACGGGGGCGGCTTCCGCGCGCTGCCCGTGCTCGACGTTTTTAGCGTCGCCAGTCTCGACCGAGATGATCACCATGCGCGTGCGCCCTTGCGCGTCGCCCACCTTCGTGCGTCCCGGAATGTCTTCCGTGTAGGCCGACTCCGTGACGTAGTTCGGCACGATGGTCTGTTTGGCCGTCGTCGCCGGTTCGGTGATGACGGCGACGACGAAGCGGCCGTCCGGCGAGAGCGTGAGGTTCGTAACGTTCTGCCCCGTGGGAACGTTATAAGGTTTGCGCTGCTCGCGCGCCTTGCGCTTCGCCTCCTGCTCCTCGCGCCGCTCCGCGCGCTCGCGCACGGCTTCGAGCAACCCGCGCTCCTCCTTCTTCAATACTTCCTGGCTCTCCGTTCCGCGCGCCTGCTGCCCGCCGCCTCCGCTGCCGCCGCCCACGCGGATGTCGGTCAATTGTTCGAGCAGGCCGCCGCCGTCGAGCGAGAGCGCGTAGAGATTGTTTTGGCGCATGAAGTAGATGCGCCGCCCGTCGCGCGTGAAGCGCGGGTTGGTTTCCGCCTCGGTCGTGCGCGTCAGGGGGCGGCGCGCGGCGCGCGCGTGCTCGTAGAGATAAACGTCGCCCTCTTCGGTGAAGACCGTCCATCGCTTATCCTTCGACAACTCGCCCGACGCGGGCGGCGCATTCTTCGCCTCCTCCTCCGAGAGCTTGCGCAAGCCCGTGCCGTCTCGATTGACGACGTAAGTGTCCATGTCTTTCAGGCGCGCCTCCGTCGCCTGCTTCCAACGGAAATAGACGCGCGCGCCGTCCTGCGACCAGCGCACGCTCGTCGGCTCGTAGCCCACGAGCGCAGCCCCGCGCATGATGCTGTCAACCGTCAACTCGAACCGCTTCGGCGACGACGACGGCGGCGTTT
Source organism: Pyrinomonadaceae bacterium (assembly GCA_035644995.1). GTDB lineage: Bacteria > Acidobacteriota > Blastocatellia > Pyrinomonadales > Pyrinomonadaceae > JAIVJZ01. The sequence continues at coordinate 4,059 of DASQNL010000774.1, forward strand.
GTTGCGCGATGATGGTTTGGTGTAAGAGCAGGAGGGCGACTGAGAGCGCGGCCAGCGCGCGGCGGTTAATGCTGATTTTCATATCCCGTTTTCCGGTGCTTAGAGATTAATTGCCTCGACCCGCACGTTCAAATCCGGCGTCACCGTCACGGTGTGATTGTCCGGCACGTCGAGCCAGTCGTCAGGGTCATCGGTCAGCCGCTCGCTGGAGACGATCACGGCCGCGGCCGGTTCCTGCCCGCGCACCGTGTGCATGTCGCACAGGCCGCCGGGCAGGCACTCGAAACGCCGCCCGCGCGAGATGTGCAGCGAGTTTCCCGACAAGCCTTCGGCCGAACAGTAGCGCGAGATGACGATGGACGCGCCGTCCGTCACGGCGAAGTTGTAATGCGAAGGCTCGGCCACGCCCTCCGCGCGCGTCCACTCGTTCAAGCTCGCGATGGTTTCGATCATGGCGGCGCGCATCTCGTCGCCGCTCGCTTCGCCGAACGGCACGCGCAGGGAGTTGAGAAACAGCGCGAAGGCGTGCTCCGAGTCGGTCGTGCCCATCACCAGATTGTAAAATTCGTCCTTCAAACTCTCGCGCAAACGTCGCTTGATGCGTTCAAACCCGGCGACTCCGCCGTTGTGCATCCACATGAAACGGTCGTAAGCGAACGGGTGGACGTTCGACTCCATCACGGCCATCCCCGGCGACGCCGCGCGCACGTGAGCGAACAAGCACGACGCGCGCACCTTAACCGCGAGGTTCTGCAAGTTGCGGTTCGACCACGCGGGCATCACCGTCCGCTGCACGCACGGCGCGGGGTCAACCTCCGGCACGTACCAACCGACGCCGAAGCCGTCGCCGTTCAAAGGCTCGGCGCGCTCGCGCGCCTTGTAGCTCTGCATGATCAGCGAGTTCACGGGGCGGTATAATAAGTCCGCCAGCAACAGCGGCGCGCCCGCATACGCGAGAAAGCGGCACATAATGTTAAGCCCGACCGGAGAAAGAAATGAGCGAACCGCGAGATGATACAACAGAACCCGGCGAACGCGACGCGCCCCCGGCGCGCCCGCGCGCGCCGCACGATTATTACTACGACGACGGCACGGGCTACGAGGTTTACGACCCGGCGACGGATGAGGACGAACCGGACGAGAGCGAAGATGCGGAGACCGGCGGCGACGAACTTCCGGCGCGGGGTTGAACGCCCTTCTGAAAGCCCGCGAGCCGTGTCCATCCTTGATAGGAATATCGTGTGACAATTTCCGAAGTGTCATAGCGGCGGGCGGGCGGATGCGCCGGCGTGCGCTACCCTGTCCGGGTGTCAGCCAACTTTTATCCGCCGACCGGGAGCAAACAATTTATGCCGCCGCCGCTGCGCCGTCCGTGCGCGCTTATCATCGTGAGTTTCTGCGCGCTCCTCGTGAGCCTTCCCGCCGTGAGCGCGGGACAAAACCCCGAAACCGCCGCCCTCAGATCAACCCCCGCCGAGACGCTGCGTTCCGCGCAAACCATCTTCATCCGCACCAAGTCCGTTTACTTCAAACCCGCCGCCCTCGAACAGGAGTTGCTCGACCGCAGCGCAGTTCAACAGTGGGGCATAGTCATCTCGCGCGACGAGACCGACGCCGACTTGATCATCGAGGTCGACCGCAAACTGTTCACCAACAGATTTGTCTACAGCGTGCTCGACCCGCGCGCGAACCGTGTGTTGCTCAGCGGTAAAATCGGCTCGCTCGGCGGCACGGTCGAAAAGCAGATCGCCGACGGCTTCGTGAAACGCATGCAACCATTCCGCGGCTACAACCATTCCACTCAAACCAAATAATATCCGCGAACCGACGAGCAAAGGCCGCGACACCCAGCATGTCGCGGCCTCCGCTATTCCGGCGCGCCCGGACTCTACGCCAGCTTCGCTTCAGACTCTTTCTTCTTCGGCCGCAGGTTCGCGGCGAGCACGCGCTTGCGCAGGCGAATAGTCTCCGGCGTCACTTCCACGAGTTCGTCGTCGGCGATGAACTCCAGAGCCTGTTCGAGCGAGAGTTCCTTGACGGGCACGAGCCGCATCGCTTCGTCGGCGGACGCGGCGCGCATGTTCGTCAGTTTCTTCTCCTTGATGACGTTCACGTCGAGGTCTACGGCGCGCGCGTTCTCGCCCACGATCATGCCCTCGTAAACCTTCTGGCCGGGGCGCGCGAACATCGTCCCGCGCTCCTGCAAATTGAAGAGAGCGAAAGTCGTCGTCTCGCCGACCCGGTCGGAGACGAGCGAGCCCGTAGCCCGCCCGCGCATCGTGCCCTGCCACTCGCCCCAACGCAGGAACAAAGTGTTGAGCAAGCCCGTGCCCTTCGTCTCCGTCAAAAACTCGTTGCGAAAGCCGATCAGGCCGCGCGACGGCGTCTCGAATTCCAGACGCACGCGCCCCGTGCCGTGATTGACCATCTTCGTCATCTGCCCCTTGCGCCGCCCCATCGCTTCCGTCACGACGCCGATGAACTCATCCGGGCAGTCAACCACGACCAGTTCAATCGGCTCTAACGTTTTGCCGTCCTGCTGGTGCGTGATGACCTGCGGCTTCGACACCTGCAATTCGTAGCCCTCGCGCCGCATCATCTCGATCAAAATCGCGAGTTGCAGTTCGCCGCGCCCCGAAACTTTGAATTGATCCGGCGTCTCCGTCTCTTCCACGCGGATCGCGACGTTGCTCAGGAGTTCGCGGTCGAGCCGCTCGCGCAGTTGTCTCGACGTGACGTACTTTCCTTCGCGCCCCGCGAACGGCGAGTTGTTGACGCTGAAGATCATCGAGATGGTCGGCTCGTCAACGGCAATCACGGGCAGAGCCTTCGGATTGTCCGCGCTCGAAATCGTCTCGCCGATCTCGATGCCTTCCATCCCGGCGAGCGCGACGATGTCGCCGACGCCCGCCCTCTCGACCGCCTCGCGCTTCAACCCCTCGAAGGCGTAGAGCTTCGAGACGCGCGTCTTCTGCACCGAGCCGTCGCGCTTGACGATGGCGACCATCTCGTTCTGCGCGATCTCGCCGGAGAAGATGCGCCCGATGGCGAGCCGCCCGACGTACTCGTTGTAATCCAGATTCGCGACGAGAAGTTGCAGCGAGTCGTCGCGCAGGGCGCGCGGCGCGGGGATCGTTTCGATGATCTGATTGAACAGCGGGCGGAGATCACCCGACTCGTCGGTGAGATTCTTCTTCGCGATGCCGTCGCGCGAGACGGCGTAGAGGATCGGAAACTCGATCTGCGCGTCCGTCGCATCGAGGTCGAGGAAGAGTTCGTAAATTTCGTCCACCACTTCAGCCGGCCGCGCGTCTTGCCGGTCGATCTTGTTGACGACGGCGATCACCGGCAGGCGCAACTCCAACGCCTTGCGCAACACGAAGCGCGTCTGCGGCAGACAACCTTCCGCCGCGTCGACGAGCAGCATCACGCCGTCCACCATCTTCAACACGCGTTCGACTTCGCCGCCGAAGTCGGCGTGCCCCGGCGTATCGAGGATGTTGATCTTCACGTCGCCGTAGCGCACGGCCGTGTTCTTCGCCATGATCGTGATGCCGCGCTCACGCTCCAAGTCCATCGAATCCATCACGCGGTCGATAATGTGTTCGTTCTCACGATACGTCCCGGCCTGCTTGAGCATCGCGTCAACGAGCGTGGTCTTGCCATGATCGACGTGCGCGATGATGGCGATATTGCGTATATCTTTTCGTTCTTCTGTCATAAGTCCCCTATAGATTAAAACGGCGCATTTCGATGCCCCACATCAAACCGCACATCATACCACGCGCCGCCTGATTATCCTTGCGCGCACGGGGCACGCGACGGGCGCGCAAGCGTGCGGCTGATCGAAATGGCTGTGGATCGTGAGGCGGCCGAAAGCGGCGCGGGGCTTGTTTTTACGACTCGAACGCGCCCGTCTGGCGCAACGCTTCGGAGAGAACGATGGCGACGGAGGTGGCGAGATTGAGGCTGCGCACGCGCGGGTTGAGCATCGGGATCGTGACGCAATGCGAGGCGTTGGCGCGGAGCAATTCTTCCGGCAAACCGCGCGTTTCCCGGCCAAAAATCAAACAATCGCCGTCCGCGTAACGCCAATCGGTATAGGGTCTGCGGGCTTTCGTCGTGAGGTAGACGAAGCGCGATTGGGGGAGCGCGGCGCGCAGCGCGTCGAGGTCTCGATGCCTTGAGAGTTGCACTTCAGGCCAGTAGTCCAGACCCGCGCGCCGTACCGCGCGGTCGTCCAGACGAAACCCGGCCACGCCGACGATATGCAAAGGCGTGCGCATCGCCGCGCACAGGCGCGCGACGTTGCCGGTGTTCGGCGGTATCTCCGGTTCGACGAGCGCGACGTGAATCATAAGGAAGAGAGGTCAGAGGTTGGGGGTCAGAGGTTGATGAAGATGGTTTTTGTTTTAACTGATCTCCGGCCTCTAGCCTCTGACCTCTAGCGGAAAAGAATTAGGACGGCGTGCTGTAGCAGCGTTCGCCGTCCTTTTAAATGGTCTCGGTTTGAGACCGAATGCATTGTGTGCGCTTGTGAAGGTTGTTGAGTTACTTGGATTGAACTGATTGCTACCGCTTCTTCGAACCGGCTTTCGAGCCGCCCTTCTTCGAGCCGCCTTTGGAGCCGCCGCCTTTGGAGCCGCCCTTCGAGCCGCCCTTCGAGCCGCCTTTCGAGCCGCCCTTCGACGAACCGCCCTTCGACGAACCGCCACCACTCTTTGAACCGCCGCCTTTGGAACCGCCAGCTTTCTTAGTTGCCATAAGTCTTCGTTGCTCCTTTTTCTCTTGATTGGTTGCGACCACAAGATACTGTGTCAATTTTGATCTTGTGGCCTAGGCTAAACAGCGCACAACATATTGGACTTATAAACATAAAGCGATCAGTTGTCAATAACTTAATGCTTAATCGTTACTTTTTTTCGCGTGTGATGTGCGTTCGCATGTCGATGCAAACGAAGGGCAGACGTGAAGCGTGCGCGTTGATGATCATCAAGGCGCACGCGACGGAGTTGAAAATGTGATTAGCGGTAGACGGGAGTGAAGACCCAGCGGTCGTGCCGTTCGATGCCGTAGTAGGTGATCACGGAGGGGCAACGGCTGCGGCTGGCGACGCCGATGAAGGGCGTGGCGGTCTCGTTCGGCGAGGTGTCGAGATCGCAACGCGCATCCTCATCGTCTCGCCGATCATTCTTGTCACGGTCGAGGCCGAGGATCGCGCCGCCCGCAACCATGCCCGCCTGCTCGAAAGCTTTATAGCGCGCGCTCGTGACGGGCGGGATGCCGCCGTTGTACTTCAACACGCTCTGTTTGAAATCGAGGAAGGTGCGGTCGTCGGCGCGGATGAGTCGCCACTCCCCGTCGTTGTTGAGCGGATCGCGCGCCGCGGCTTTGCGCAGAATCTGAATTTTCTTGAACGCGCCGGGAAACGGTTCGACGCCTTCGAGCAGATCGTTCATGCTTTTCGGCGGAGTTCCCTTTGCGAGTTGGTAGAAGGCGATGGCTTCGGCAACTTCCTCGCCGCGCGCGATAGCTTCGCGTTCGAGGTTGCGCAGCGATTGTTGGCGCAGGCGCGGCGCGACGGCGGTGAGCGAGAGCGCGAGAATCGTCATCACGGCGAGCAGGGCGACGAGCGTGTAGCCGCGTTCGCCCGCGCGCGGGCGAGGCGTCTGCGCAGAAGAGTCGCGTTCGTCGCTGTTAGTCTTGAGGCTCATCGTCGTCGCCGTCGTCGTCGGGCGGTTTGGGCGGTTGGAAGCGGGGCGAGGCGCCGCTCGGATTATTCGCGCCCGAGGCGCGGTTTTCGACGAAAGGCAGCGTGTGCTTGATCTGCAACTGCGCATCGGTAAACTCGACGGCGCGCGTGGAGATGCTCGTCACTTTGAAGCGACCGGCGACGAGGTCGCCGCGCTGCACGGTGATGAGTTCGTTGCCCTGATTTTTCAGGATCGCCTTGTCGTTGTAGCGCGAGCCGCCGAGGATGCCGACATAGGTGAACGGCGGCGTCGGCGGGGCTGAGACATTGAGCGCGGTCTCGTTGGAATAGAGCGAATTATCGGGGGTGCGGACGACGATCTGGCGCGCGCCGGGCGCGGTGATGAGCGCGGCGGGGACGGTGGTCGAGAGTTGCTGCGCGCTCGCGAAGGCGGTCGGGAGTTCCTGCCCGTCAACGTAGACGCGCGACTGCGGCGTGAACTTGTCGCCGGAGAGTTGCAGCTTGAAGTCGCCCGTGCGCGCCGTGACGCTCGAAGGCGAGATGCCGCTGAGCGTGAGCGGCGGCGGCGGAATCGGCGTCGGCGTCGGCGGTTCAACTATGACGGACGCTTTCGGTTGCGCCGCCGCCACCGGCGCGACGTAGAAGGCGAAGATGTTGCGCCCGGCGTCGGGCACGCTGTAGCTGATGGGCGTGTAGACGACTTCGCGCGGAATTTGCAGCGTCGGGTCGCCGGGCTGCGAGTTTTCGTTGACGCCGTTCGCAGCCGTCGCCGGGGCGTTCGAGTTTCTGTTGTTGGAGTTCGCGCCGCGTCGCGGCGGCGTGTCGTCGCCGCCGAAAAACATGCGCCCGACGAGGATGAGCGCGAGCGCGCCGAACGCGATGGCCGCGATCAACTTGTTGCGTTCCGCAGGAGTTTTGCCTTCAAGGAGTGCCATAAAAATTTTCAGCTTCGAGCATCACTGAGATGTCGAGGCGGGCGCGCCGGTTGCGCCGCCGGAGAGCATCGCGCCGCTGCGACGAAAGTGCGCGGACATGTCGAGGCGAAGGCTGACGAGCGCGGCGCGCGCGCTGTCGCCCGTCTCGGAGACGCCTTCGAGTTGGATGCCGTTGATGACGATGAAGCGGCGGCTCTGCTCGATGTCGCGGATGAAGCGGCGCAGGTTGCCGTAAGCCCCTTCGATGGTCAGGCTGATGTCGATGGCCGGAAAGACGCTTTCACGCTTCGAGGCGTTGCCCGCGCGCGCGGCCATTTGTTGCGAGGCCGTTTGGGCGGGCGCGGCTTCGTCGAGATGGCTGAAGGAAAACTGTGCGCGGGCGAGATTGTGCCGCCGCGTCTTCTCGTTCAACTCGCTGATGACGGCCGTGGTGGTTTGCGGATCGCGCGAAGCCAGCACGGTCGTCTCAAACTCGCTGAGGCTCGTGACGATCTTCTCCACGCTCGCCTGTGTGCTCTCGTTGCGCTCGACGCCTTCGGTCGATGCGCGCAGCTTCGCTTGTAACTGCGCGCGCTCGGTCTCCAAAGCCTTGAGGCGCGCGCGTTCCGGCACGAGCAGGGAGAAGTACGCGCCCGCGGCCAGGAGCAGGAACAGCGCGGCGGCGGTGAGCGCGATGATCTCCGGGAGACGAATCGTGCCGGCGGGTCGCGCGCCGCCTCTGCGCGACGGCGCGAAGCGCGCGCGAAGTTGCGCGGGCACGAGGCCGCGGCGTTGGCGTTCCGCTCCTCCGGCGGCCGGGCGTTGTTCTTTCATTGCGCCCCTCCCGGCGTCGAGCTTCCGGGCGCGCCCGAAGTTGCGCCGCCGTCCCGACCGGCGCGCGACGCGCTCTCAACCGGATTCGTGACCGTGGCGGGACGCGCGCCCGGCGTGTAGCGCACGCGCAGGGTTGATTCGATGCCCTTGTCGCTCTTGTTTTCCGTGAGCAGGTTGGCGGAGAAGATGCGGCCTTGCGCCATCGTGCCGAGCATGCCCGTGATGTCCGTGGGGTTGCGCGCGACGACGGCCAGTTCCAATTCCGCGCCGCCGCTGTGCGCCACGTCGCTCACGGCGATGCGCGACACCCGCACGCCCTGCGGCAGAGCGGCTTCGAGGTCTGCGAACAGGCGCGACCAGGAGAAGTTGCGGCGGTCGATAATACCGTGCGCGGCTTCGAGCGTGCGCAGTTGATCGCTGGTCAGCGATTGGGTGACGGCCGTGGCCTTCGCGCGCAGCGAGGCCTCCTCGGTGCGCAAGCCCCGCACGTCTCGCTCGACCACGAGCGCGCGGTCGCGCGTCTGTCTGAACCCGGCGACGGTAAAGATTAACGCCACCAACGAGACGCAGGCGACGATGCACGCCACCGTCCACGGCAGCATGCGATTGCGAAAGGGGTTGGAAGCGAGGTTGAGATTTTCGATCACTGCTTTTAACGTCTCCGACACATGCGAAATCATCAAGCGAGGCCGGGTTGTCTACACTCGAAATCGGGTTACGGAAAGCATAACGCGGGGCGCGCAGCCGCGCAACGTCGCGCCGCGCGCCGCGAGCGATCCACGAGTTACACGCGCCCGCGCCCGCCAAGTTGCAAAACTATCAAACGAAGGGGCGGCGCGCGGTTATGCCCCGCCGCGCGCCGCCCTCGCCGGCTCCGACCTGTGAGCTTTTTTATTACCGGGTCGCGCCCGCCGCCTGACTGATGACGCGCGAGTTCGTGACACGGCCTGCGGCGTTGAGGCTCCTTCATGAAGCGTATGACAAAATACGTCGCGGACGTTTAAGACCGATGGTGGGGGGACTAAAGGGAACTAAGAGATTGATGAAGTGGCGGCATCATAACAGATGCCCCGGCCGCTGCTACGATTTTTATCCCTCGCGGCGCGGCGACGCGGAGCGCGGGCGCAGTTCGCGCGGCGTCGCCTCGTCGGCGGGCGCGAGGCAGAACGCGCTGACGCGATTACGGCCGGTCTGCTTGGCATGATAGAGCGCGGTGTCGGCCAGTTCGATCAGTTCGATGGGGTCGCGCGCGTCGTCCGGGTAGGCCGCGACGCCGATGCTGATCGTGATGCGGAGCGTGCGATTCGCTTCGGCCGCCGCGCCGTGCCGGGTGGCCGAAAAGGCGTATTCCTCAATCGCGCTGCGGACGCGCTCGGCGGCGACGAGGGCTTGGTTGCAATCGGCGTCGAGGAGAAACGCCGCAAACTCTTCGCCGCCGAAGCGCGCGGCCACGTCGCCCGCCCGCAGTGCGCGCGTGATGAGGCCGCCGATCTCTTCGAGCGTCTGGCTGCCGACAAGGTGGCCGCAGGTGTCGTTGACGCGCTTGAAATGATCCAAGTCCATCATCAGCACGCAGAAGGGGCGACCCTCGCTCTCGGCGCGCGCGGCCTCGCGGCGCAGTTCGGAGAAGAAAGACTTGCTGGTCAAGAGTCCGGTCAACTCGTCGTGGGCGATGAGGCGGTAGAGTTGGCGTTGAAACTCGCGGTCGAAATCGTCGAGCAGGTCGAAGCGGATGAGGTGCTCGCCGATGTTGAGTTTGTCGCCGTGTTGAAGGAAGGCGTCGGCGGTGACGGGTTGACTGTTCAGGAGCGTGCCGTTGGTGGAGCCGAGATCGGTGAGACGATAGCGCGGCGCATTCGTCTCCGGGTCGTGTTCGATGCGGATGCGCGCGTGCAGGCGCGAGGCGCGGGCGTCGTTGACGCGCACGTCGGCTTCGAGCGCGCGGCCGAGAATCACTTCGTCGCGTTCGAGCGGGATGGGCGCGGCCAGTTGTTCGCCGCGCATGAAGACGAGCGCGGGGCGGCGTTCGTGCGACGCGGGCGGTTCGGCCGGGATCGTGATTTCTAAATCTTTTCGTTCCATAACTACAGAGCGGCGACGACGGGGGAAGGATGCTGGATGGGAGGAAAAAGATCAACATCGAACTCGCGCTGCGGCGATTGCGGCGCGCCCCTGCTTGCGCCCGCTTCCTTGTCGCCGCCCGCGCGGGAACCTATAATTCACACAGTTTAATCGTTCAACAAGACGCACGCGGCCGGCGACCTCAGGCCGGGGAAAGACCGCTTGAAACAGGTTGCCGGTTGTGCGAGGAGTAAGAAATTTTGGAAGAAGCACCGCAGACCACCGCGACTTGCCAGTGGGAGAAGACCGAACTCTCCGTCGAACGGGTGTCGGTGGCGAATTTGCCGACCGAGTACGGCGCGTTCAAGATCGCGGGCTACCGCGCGCGCGCATCGGGCGAGGAGTTCGTCGCCATCTTCAAAGGCCAGATCAAGCGCGAGACGCCGACGCTGGCGCGCATCCATTCGCAATGCCTGACGGGCGACGTGTTCGGCTCGCTCAAGTGCGACTGCGGCGCGCAACTGCACCTCGCCATGCAGATGATCGAGGCCGAGGGACGCGGCGCAATCGTCTACCAGATGCAGGAGGGGCGCGGCATCGGCATCATCAACAAGATACGCGCCTACGCTTTGCAGGACGAAGGCGCGGACACGGTCGAGGCCAACGAGCAACTCGGCCTCGCCGTCGACCTGCGCGAGTACCGGCAGTGCGCCGAGATACTTTTCGACCTGGGGTTGTGTCACGTGCGCATCATGTCGAACAACCCGCTGAAGCTGCGCGCGTTGGAGGAGGCGGGCTTGCAGGTCGTCGAGCGCGTGGCGATTGAGGTGCCGCACACGGAGTCCGCGCGGCACTACATGCGCACGAAGAAAGAGAAGATGGGACACCTGTTGGACAAGCTGGGGTGAACCGCCGGGCAACGAACTGGAACGTGCAAGCGAACATGGTGCGCGTTTGCGACGCCCGGTCGTCGCCGACGCGGATTCGGGCGCGCCGCTCACCGCCCTGTCCGACTTCGGCAAACACACGGCCGCGCAAACGCCGCTCAACGAGCCGCGCGCCGGTCGCGTGAGGCAGTTACGCCCCGCGTTACACCTTCCGACCGCGCGCCTTTTAACGACGCGTTTCGCCTGTGGGCTGGGGCTTCGGCTTCAGCCCACTTTTCCGTGCCGGGAGCCGCAGCGGAGGAAACCCGCTCCGGCCATTTACCATTTACCGTTTACCCTTTACCATTCCCCCTCAATGAGCGAACGCATCTACCG
>DASQNL010000775.1:0-4137 GCA_035644995.1 Pyrinomonadaceae bacterium
GCCTGCACGGGCGGCCTCTGAGCGAGGCGGAGGCGACCTTCTACGTCACGCAGCGCAAACTTCCCTACGCGCCGTGTCTGGGGCACGGGCGGCTCGTGCGCTTGATGGCCGAGGGCGAAATTGATCGGCCGCGCCTGCGCTTTCTCGCACAGGATCGGGGAGGCTTGGAGCGGTTTGCGAAGGCGTTGGAAGACATGAGTTTCGTCGGGACGGTGCGGGCGGTGCGCCCGGCGACCATCATGTTCGCGGGCGAGCCGTTCGCGGACATCACGGGCGGCTTCGGCCTGACGCAGGCGCAGGAGATCAAGTTTGAGCACGCGTTCGACCTGCCGATGACGACCGCCGCCATCGCCATGCAACTGCGGCTCGCGGCGGGCGAGACGCGCTGGCTCTCCGACTTCTCCCTGCGCCGCAACGGCGACATCGAGCGCGCCGTCGAAGTCGCCACCTATGCGTTCGTCGGGGGGTTCAACGACACGTCGAACCTGGAGGCGGCGCACCGTCTGGACATCCCGGCCGTCGGCACTTCGGCGCACTACTGGCAGCAGGCTTACATCTCTTACCTCGAAGAGACGGAGATCGAACCGCGCACGGGCAAGGCCAAACATTTCGAGCAAGTGGCCTTCGAGCGTTGGCTCGACGCCAACCCGCAAGGGACGACGCTTTTGCTCGACACGATTGACGTGTACACGGGCGCGGCGCACGCCGCGATGGCCGCCACTTCGACGCCCGCCCGCCGCCGCGCCTTCAAAGGCTTCCGCGTGGATTCGGGCGACTTGGCGAAACTCGGCGCGTGGTGCCTGCGTTTCTTCGAGGCCAACGGTCTCCACGGGTTGATGCCCGTCTTGACGGGCGATCTCGACGTGGAGGAGGTCAAACGAATCGTGGCGGAGTTTCCCGAAGCGGCCGGGTTCGGCGTCGGCACCAAACTCTCCGGCGAGGTGCGGCGCGTCGCGGGCGTCATCTTCAAACAATGCCTGATCGAAGGACGCCCGACGCTCAAGGCTTCCAACACGCCGGAGAAGTCTACGCTGCCCGGTCGCCTGCAAGTGTTTCGCGGCGCGGACAAGGAAGGAATGTACGTCGGCGACATCATCGGCCTCGACGGCGAAGAGATCGACATCCCCGGCGCGGCCACGGTCGAACCGCTCCTCGCGCCCTTCTGGGAGCGCGGCCGCCACGATTCCATCCCTTCCATCACCAAGCAGAAAGCCTTCGTCGAAGCGCAACGCACGCGCTTCCGCGACATCGAAAACTACCCGCACGCCTTGAGCGACAAGCTGCGCCGCTTGCGCGACGAACTGACGGCGCGCATGCGCGCCGACGAGTCGAACTGGCAAGCCGTCCTGCGCGTGCCGGAAGAAAGGGATGAGGGATGAGGGATGAAGGATGAAGGATGAATAAAACACATTCAAGCGAGTTAAGCGTTCCTTTCATCCCTCATCCCTTAACATTGCCCATGCCCGAATCGCCGCCCGCGCTCAACTGGTCTCGCAGAAAACTGCGTCTCGTCAAATTGGCGATGCTGTTCGTCGCGCTGCTCTGCGGGCTGCTCATCGCCGAGATTGCCCTGCGCCTCGCCGGCTACACCTATCCCGTCTTTTACACGCCCGACACGGTGCGCGGCTTCGCGCTCAGACCCGGCGTGTCCGGCTGGTATCGCAAGGAGGGCGAAGCCTACATCCGCATCAACAGCGACGGCCTGCGCGACCGCGAACACGCGAAGCCGAAGCCCGCCAACACGCTGCGCATCGCGCTGCTCGGCGATTCTTACGCGGAGGCTCTGCAAGTGCCGCTCGAAGACGCCTTCTGGGTCGTCTTGGAACAAAGGCTGCAAGGCTGCCGGTCTTTCAACGAAGGCAAGCAGGTCGAAGTGATCAACTTCGGCGTCTCCGGCTACGGCACGGCGCAGGAACTTTTGACGCTGCGCGAGCGGGTCTGGGACTATGCGCCCGACATCGTGCTCCTCGCCGTCACCACCAACAACGACATCACGGACAACTCGCGCCCCCTCAAGAAGACCGACGAGATTCCGTATTTCGTCTACCGCGACGGCCAACTCACGCTCGATAATTCCTTCCGCGAGACGCGCGTGTTCCGCCTGCGCCACTCGACGCTCAGCCACGCCGGCCGCTGGCTCAGAGAACACCTGCGCGTCATTCAGGCTCTCCATCAAGGCCAATACGCACTCAAAAACTATCTCGCGTCGCGTCGCGCGTCCGCCGCGTCGAAGCCTCAAGACAATGCGCAGGCGCGGATGACTAACGCACTCGCGCAACAGAACGACCGCGCCGCCCCCGTCCACGTCTCCGACGAACTCGGCATCGACAATCTCATCTACCGCGAACCCGCCGACCCCACCTGGCAGGAGGCCTGGCGCGTGACGGAAGGACTCTTACTTCTCATGCGCGACGAGGTGCGCGGGCGGGGCGCGCAGTTTTTGGTCGCCACGCTCAGCAACGGCGTGCAGGTTCATCCGCGCCCCGATGCGCGCGAAGCCTTCCTCGCCCGCGTCGGCGCGACCGACATCTTCTACCCGGACGCGCGTCTCAAGTCGCTCGGCGAGCGCGAAGGCTTCCCCGTCTTCACGCTCGCGCCGTCGCTCCAACAGTATGCGGAACAACATCAAGTCTTTCTCCACGGCTTCGGGCGCGACCTCGGCAACGGCCACTGGAACGCCTCAGGCCATCGCCTCGCGGGCGAACTCCTCGCGCAAAAGATTTGCGACCGCGCCGGGAAGGAATAAGCGCACGCGCGGCGGCGGGGTCGAAGTCGAAAACAGTCGCGCGGCGGCGGGCGCGGAAGCAAGCGCGGGTTATTTCCAAGCGCGCTCTGATCAAGTCTGGAACATGATATTCTCTCCCCGATTTCCCGTTTGAAGAAGGCACACATGAAAACATCTCTAACGACCGAAACCACGCGCGACATCACCGCCCGGCTACAACAGGCCAACGCCGATTTCGCACGCATCTACCCCGGCGAGACCGGAAGCCGCCAGCCCGTCCACACCGTCTACGGCGGCGCGCACCTCTTCAAGTCCGACACGCCCGGACGCCTCGGCGCGCTCGCCCTGCGCGCCCTCGAAGCGTTCGCTCCCGATGCCGACGCCTTCGCCCGCGCCCTCGATTTCACGGGCGCGGAACCCGCGGCGGGCGCCGAGGAGCAGTTCGCCACGCTCGCGCCCGTCATCTACGAACGCGTGCGCGAGAAGCTCGGCCGCGAGCCGGTCGAGGATTTCCGCATCGACTTCGAGGACGGCTACGGCAACCGCCCCGACGCCGAAGAGGACGCTCATGCCGAAGCGGCGGCGCGCGAAGTGGGGCAAGGGTTGAAGTCCGGCACGCTCTCGCCCTTCATCGGCATCCGCATCAAACCCTTCACCGAAGAACTGCGCGACCGCAGCCTGCGCACGCTCGACATCTTCGTCTCCACCCTCGCCACGGAACTCGCCGGAACGCTGCCGCCCAACTTCGTCGTCACGCTGCCCAAGATCACCATTCCCGAACAGACCGCCGCGCTCGCTCAAGCCTTCGACCTGCTCGAAGCGCAACTCAATCTCGCGGCGGGCGCGCTCAAGATGGAGATGATGATCGAAACCACCCAGTCGATCATCAACCACGACGGCCGCATCAACCTGCCGCTCCTGCTCGCCGCCGCGCGCGGCCGCTGCACCGCCGCACACTTCGGCACTTACGATTACACCGCCAGTTGCAACATCACCGCCGCGCACCAGCACATGACCCATCCCTCCTGCGACTTCGCCAAGCACATGATGCAGGTCGCCTTCGCGGGCACGGGCGTGTGGCTCTCCGACGGCGCGACCAACATCATGCCCGTCGCCCCGCACCGCGCCGCCGCCGGTGGCGCGCCCCTCAATCAGGCGCAGGAAGACGAGAACCGCCGCACCGTCCACCGCGCCTGGCGCATCCATTACGGCCACGTCCGACACTCGCTCACCGGCGGCTTCTATCAGGGCTGGGATTTACACCCCGCCCAACTCCCCACCCGTTACGCCGCCGTCTACGCCTTCTTCCTCCAAAGTCTCGACGCCGCCTCCGAACGCCTTCGCAACTTCGTCGAAAAGGCCGCCAAAGCCACCCTCGTCGGAGACGTGTTCGACGACGCGGCGACCGGCCA
>DASQNL010000776.1:0-18321 GCA_035644995.1 Pyrinomonadaceae bacterium
CATGCCCGTCATCGTCGCCGCGTGATCGGCCAAGACGAGTTGCGGCGCGACCGTCACGACGAGCGAATAGATGAAGGCCGCGCCCGTGCCCGTCGCGATGAGCGTGTTCATGTCGGCCGCGCGATGTTTGAGGGCAGTCCACGCGCCCTGATAGAAAGGCCAACCGCTATAACAGACGACGGGGAGGGTCAGGGCGAGTTGCGCCCAATTGATCCACCAGCGGTTGAACGCCTCGATGCTCCCGTGCGACATCGCCACGAGGAGCACGGGCGCGGAGAGCGCGGCGGCGACGAGGAAGCGACGGCGCAGTTGCGTCTGCTCGGCGCGCGCGGCCTCCTGCTCTCTGTCCGCCGCGCCTTCCGCTTCGGCGTCGCTCGCGCCGAAGCCGATCTCCGCGACCGCCTCGACGAGTTGCGGCGGCGCGGTCGCGCGCGGGTCGTATTCCACACGCGCGCGCGCCGTCGCAAAGTTGACGTTCGCGCTCTGCACGCCCACGGCGTTCGCCAGCCTGCGCTCGATGCGACGCGCGCAAGCGTTGCAAGTCATGCCCGTGAGCGATAAATCAACGCGCTCGACCCGGCTCGTATCGGCGTCGGCGTGAGCGTCGTGCGCGTCGGCGTGTCGGCCGCCGTGCGCCGTGGGTCGTTGCGCGTTGGCGGTTGCATCGCCGGTCGCGCCGACGGATGCGTCGCCGGTCGCGGGTTCTTTGCCGGTGGCCGGTTCTTTGGCGGTGCCCGGTTTTTTGCCGGTGGCCGGTTCTTTGGTTACGGTCGCGCTCATTTTCGTTTCCCCCGGTTGGTCTGTTTGCGCGCGGGCGCGTGCGTCGCCGCCGCGGCGGGCGCATTCACGTGGCTGTGCTCGATGAGGCCGCAGAATTGTCCTTCCTCGATGCCGCGCTCGTCCCAATCAGCGAGCGTGCGCGCCAGTTCGTTGCGATAGCGACGCAGTTCGCGCAGGCGTGCGTCGAGTTCGTCGAGTTTGCGCCGCGCCGCCGCGCGCACCTCCAGGCAAGGAGCTTCGCCCCGCCCGTGCATCTCCAAAATCTCCCCGATCTCGTCGAGCGAGAAGCCGACGGCCTGCGCGCGTTTGATGAAGGCGAGCCGTTCGAGCACGCCTTCGTTGTAGGCGCGATAGCCGGAAGGCGTGCGCGCCGGGCGACCGAGCAGGCCGCGCCGCTCGTAAAACCGCAACGCCTCGACGCTGATTCCGCTGGCCTCCGCCACCTCGCCGATGCGCAAGGCGCGTCCCTCAACCTGTCGTCCGAATTGTTTCGCTGTTTTCAACATGGAGACATTGTAAACCCTGTAGCTGGCTACAGAGTCAAGCCCCCCGGAAAATATTTTTCGACGGCGCGGCGGGGGCGGCGATTTGACCGCGCCGCGCCAACAGTGAGACGATGCCGGAAATATTTTTTTTCACGCTAGCCGTGCTTCTAAAGAGGAGGTTGGAGATGTCAATTGACCCGGACAAGGTGACGACGCAGGAGGAGACGGGCGAACCCGCCGCGATAGACGAAGTGGAGGGGCGCGTTCAGGCGGAGATGAAGATCGCGGAAGGCCGCGCCAAAGAAAGTGTCGCGCAAGGGTTGCAGGATAAGGAACTCGAACGCGAGGGACGCGCGCTGCAAGCGGAAGGCGAACGCGAGTTGGAACAGGAGCGACAACAGCAACAGCAACGCGACGCTTCGGCCGGCGGCGACGAGTGAGCGGCGGAGTTTTCCTCGCGCCGGAATTTTAACCGGCGCGAACCGGTTTAAGAACAAAGGCAGCCGGCACGCGTTTGCACGTGCCCGGCTGCCTTCGCTTTTAAACCTCCGACCTGCGGAGCACGCGTCGCCTATTTCACGCTCTCGTCTCTAACGCCCGCCCGCGCCGCGTTGCCGAGCGACTGGTCGGCGATCTGGCGCACCATCGTCGCCACCTGCGGGCTGTAGCCGACGAACTTCCGGATCAGGTTCCCGTCCGTTCCGAGCACGTAGGTCTGCGGGATGCTGTAGCGCGGCGCGAGGAAAGCCTCCCACCCTTGCGCGTCAACCCACACCACCTTGTAATTGATCTTAAAATCCGTGACGAACTCCTTGACGGACGCCGCCGTGTTTCGCTCGTCCTCCGAAGTGATGCCGAGCACCTCGACCCCGCGCCCCGCATAGTCTTCCTGTATCTTGATGAAATCGGGAATCTCGCGGCGGCACGGCCCGCACCACGTCGCCCACAAATTCAGCACCACGACCTTGCCTTTCAGATCGGACAATTTCAAGGTCTGCCCGTCGAGCGTGGTCAAGGTGGAGTTGAGCAGTTCGTCGGGTAAAGGCGTCGGCGTCATTTGCGCGGGCGGCGCGGACTGATCGGATTGGCGCGGCGGCGCGCCGGTAGCCGCCGCGGGCGTCGGCGAGGGGACGGCCTTGCTGCCGTCGCGCGTGCTATCGGTCGGATTACAACTCGAAGATAACGCCACGGCCAACAGCGAGAACACGAGCGCGGCCGACGCGACGCGCCCCCCCGTCCAGATTTTCTTCTCCGGCGCGCGCGCCGGGCGTTCAGAGGTCATGCGAAAATAACTTCCTTCGGGCTGACAGAATTACCGCTCGGTAATTCATAGACTAAAGCATGGGGAAAGATTTGTCAGTTGTCCGTGGTCAGTTGTCCGTGGTCAGTTGTCCGTGGTCAGTTGTCCGTGGTCAGTTGTCCGTGGTCAGTTGTCCGTGGTCAGTTGTCCGTTGTTATGTTGAATCAATAGCGACTCACGCATGAATCACGAAACAACTGACAACTGACTACTGACCACGGACAACTGACTACTGACTACTGACCACCGACAGCTTTTAACGAACCACGATGTTGACCAGCCTTTGCGGGACGATGATCACTTTGACCACCTGGCGGCCTTCCATGTGGGCGCGCACTTTTTCATCGGCGAGCGCGGCGGCGCGCAGTTCGTCCTCGGAGGTTTCGGGCGTGGCCTGAATGCGCCCGCGCAGTTTGCCGTTGATCTGCACGGGAATTTCCAGAGCCTCCTTGCGCGCCAGTTCGGCGTCGGCCACAGGCCAGCGCGCGCCGCTCCCCAGCAGCCCGCCCGCGTGCCCCAAAGATTCCCACAACTCCTCGGCGATGTGCGGCGTGAAGGGCGCGAGCATGAGCGTCAACGCCTCCAACGCCTCGCGCACGGCGATTTTGTCCGCGTCCGTCGCCGACTCCGGCGCGACATCGAAGTCGCCGAGCGCGTTCATCAGTTCCATCAAGGCGGCGATGCTCGTGTTGAAATGCAACTCGGCGAAGTCCTGCGTAATGCGCGCGATAGTTTGGTGCGTCTTGCGTTGCAGGGTACGCACGGCGTCGCCGAACTCGGCTTTGTTAATCTCGAACACACTGTAGCCGGACGTGATGCCGGACGCATCCGCGGGGAGATGTTCGGCTGTGTTCAACTTACTCCATTCGTTCAGAGTCGTGCGCCAACGCCAGATGAAGTTATAGACGCGGCGCAGGAAACGCACCGCGCCCTCTATCCCTGTCTCCAACCAGCGCAACTCGTTTTCCGGCGGCGCGGCGAACATGATGAACAGGCGCACGGCGTCCGCGCCGTAAGCCTCGATCATCTCGTCGGGGTCGATGCCGTTGCCCAGCGACTTCGACATCGCCTTCCACTCGCCCGTGCCCTCGACGACGTTCGTGACCATCCCCTGCGTCAACAAATTCCGCACCGGCTCGTCGAAGGCGACGAGGCCGATGTCGCGCATCATCTTCGTCCAGAAGCGCGTGTAGAGCAGGTGCATCACGGCGTGCTCGATGCCGCCGATGTAGTGATCGACCGGAGTCCAGTAGGCGACCCGCGCAGGGTCGAACGGCGCGGCGTCGTTGTGCGGGTCGCAGTAGCGGAAGAAGTACCAGGAGGAATCGACGAAGGTGTCCATCGTATCCGTCTCGCGCCGCGCCGCCCGCCCGCACTTCGGGCAAGACGTGTTGACGAACTCCGCGACGTTCGCCAGCGGCGACTTGCCCGCCCCCGCAAACTCCGCGCGCTCCGGCAACAGAACCGGCAAGTCGGCCTCCGGCACGGGCACGATGCCGCAATCGTCGCAATAGACGACGGGGATGGGCGCGCCCCAGAAGCGTTGGCGCGAGATGCCCCAATCGCGCAGGCGATACGTCACCGCGCCGCCCCCGAAACCCTTCTCGGCGGCAAAGGCCGCCATCTCGCGCATCGCGTCCGCAGACAGTTTGCCGCCCCACTCCGCCGAGTTCACGAGAATGCCGTAGTCCGTGAAGGCGTGCGGCATCGCGGCGGATTGATCCAGCCCCGCCGCATCCGTGTGCGGGATCGACTCCTGCTCGTGCGAGACGCGCTCGATGACGCGCCGGACGGGCAGAGAGTATTTCTGCGCAAACTCGAAATCGCGCGCGTCGTGCGCCGGGACGGCCATCACCGCGCCCGCGCCGTATTCGATGAGCACGTAATTCGCCACCCACACCGGCAGTTGCTCGCCGCTGAACGGGTTGACGGCGAACAGCCCCGTGTTGACCCCCTCCTTCTCCTCTTCTTCGCCCGGCGCGAGCGCGGCGCGGCTCGCGCGCTCGGCCTTGACGCGGGCGACGAACGCCGTCACCTGATCCTTCAAAGCCGACTCTTCCAGTTCGTTCAACAGCGGATGCTCCGGCGCGACGACGATGGCCGTCGCGCCGTAGATGGTGTCGATGCGCGTGGTGAAGACGCGCACTTTCGTCTCGCTGTCCTTGATCGGGAAATCCACATACGCGCCCTCGCTGCGCCCGATCCAGTTGCGCTGCATCGTCAGCACGCGCTCCGGCCAGCCCGCCTCGATCTCGCGCATGTCGTCGAGCAACTCTTCGGAATACTTCGTCGTGCGGATGAACCACTGTTCCAGATCGCGCTTCTCGACCGGGGTGCCGCAACGCCAGCACACGCCGCCCGACGATTGTTCGTTCGACAAGACGGTCTCTTCCTTCGGGCACCAGTTGATCGGCGACGTGCGCCGGTAGATCAAACCGTGCTCCAACATCTTCAGGAAGAACCACTGATCCCACTTGTAATAGTCAGGCCGGTGCGCCGCCGTCTCGCGTCGCCAGTCGAAGCTGATGCCGAGGCGTTTGAACTGTCCGCGCATGTGCGCGATGTTGTCTTCCGTCCACTCGCGCGGCTGGACGCCCCTTTTGATGGCGGCCTGTTCGGCGGGCTGCCCGAAGCTATCCCAGCCAATCGGGTGCAGCACGTTGAAGCCTTGCAGACGCTTGTGCCACGCCAGCGCGTCGCCGATGGAATAGTTGCGCACGTGCCCCATGTGCAGAAAGCCCGACGGGTAAGGCAGCATCTCCAAACAAAAAAACTTCGGCCGCGCATCCGCGTCGGCGCCGGGTTCGGCCTCGAAGGCTCCCGTCTCCGCCCACACGCGCTGCCACTTCTCTTCGATCTTTTCCGGGAAATATTTTTCGTCCATAAGTCACACTCTTCCTTCTTACTCTCCCTCACACACCCGACGCGCGCCGCAGGCTCGGTTCAGGAGCTTGACGCCCGCCGGTTGATACATTCTCGATTAATCGCTGGTGGTGAAGTCTCGCCGCGTCGAACTAACCGCGCACGCGTTCAGGCGCGGCCGCCGAGCGGCACCGTAAGAAGGAGTCTGGTTGGCGGGTGAAAGATGCTCATCTGCGTTCCGACCGTTTGAAACTCGAAGCGCGCCTATGTTACCCCGAAGGGCGCGCCCGTTGTCAATCTTTAGGCACATACTTCTTCCCGCTCTATCGCGCCGCGCCCGCCGCTTTGTCTTCGCGCTCGCCGCGACCCGCGAGGAACGAGCGAAGCATGGCGAGGTTGCGCTCGTCGTCGCCGGTTTCGTCGAGCGGCGTCTCTAAGATGAAGGCGGCGTGAGAGAGTTTCGGATGCTGCGCGACGCGTGCGAGGGCTTCGCGGCCGATGTGGCCGAGGCCGATGTGCCAGTGGCGATCAACGCGCGAGTTGTAGTCGGCCTTCGAGTCGTTGAAGTGAACGGCGCGGACGTTCGCCGTGCCGACGTTTCGTTCGAGCGCGTCGAAGGTGGCCGCGAGTCCGTCCTCGTCGCGGATGTCATAACCGGCGGTGAAGGCGTGCGCCGTGTCGAAGCAGACGCCGAGATTTAAATCGGGGCAGGCGGCGATGATGTCGCGCAGGTGCTCGAAGCGGTGGCCGATGCACGCGCCCTGCCCCGCCGTGTTTTCGAGCAGCACGCGAAACGCCGAGAGATCAAGGCCGCGACAAGCGGCGCGCAAACTTTCGGCGCAGGTGCGGATGCCGTCCGCCTCGCACGCGCCGCGCGCGCTGCCCGGATGCACGACCAGATAGTCCGCGCCGAGCGCGATGCCGCGCTCGACCTCTTCGCGAAACGAGGCGACGGACTTCTCGCGGATCACTTCATCGGCGGCCGCGAGGTTGATCAAATAGTTGGCGTGAATGACGACGGGCGCGATCTCGGTCTCGCGCCGGACGCGTTTGAAAGTCTCCACCTCTTCGCCCGTCAACTCTTTCGCCTTCCAGCCGCGCGGGTTGCGCGAAAAGATTTGCACCGTATCGCAGCGAAGCGCACCGGCTTTCAACAAAGCCTTCTGCAAGCCGCCCGCAATCGGCGCGTGGAAGCCGATGCGCGGCGTGGAAAAGACAGATTGATTCATTGATTCATTGATTCATTGATTCAATTTAATAATGAACAGATTGTTTAATTCTTTTTAGCTGTTCGCTGTGACGCAGTAAAGATTGCCAGCAACTCGTCAGCTTCGCGAAGGAGACTATCCAGCCGGGATTGGGGCACGATGTCGGTTTCAACTAATAGCTCCAACCAAAAAACTGTTTCATCCGCCTCTTCGACCACAACCCCTATCTTTGCGATGAACTCGGCTTTTGATCGCGATCTACAGACCGCACGATAATTTGCGGCAACAGAAGTTCCGGAACGTAAAACCTGCTTACCGATAATCCGCGCTTCATCCGTTCGGGGCAGAGATCGAAACAACGTAACTATGCGAATAGCAAACCGCTTCGTTCGATCTTTTAATTCTACTGCCGGATATACCATCTCCTGATGCACTCTTTCATTGAATCAATGAACCAATGAACCAATGAATCAATCTTTCTCCACCTCTTCCATGACGCGCAGCATGTTGCCGCCGAGAATCTTGTTGATGTCGCTTTCGGAATAACCGCGCCTGACGAGTTCGGCGGTCAGGTTCGGGAAATCGGCGACGGTCGAGAGGTCGTGGGGGACGGACTGGATGCCGTCGAAGTCCGAGCCGACGCCGACGTGATCCACGCCGACGAGTTTGACGATGTAGTCGATGTGATCGACGACGCGCGCGACGGAGACGGGCGGCAGCCGGCGCGCGTACTCGCGTTCGCGCACGCGGTCGCGCGCGAGTTTCTTCTGCGCGGGGGTGCCCGCGGCCGCGCGCGAAGCCGCCGCGACGAGCGGCGCGATCTCGGCGTCGACTTTGCGTTGCGCTTCCTCCCAACCCGGCTCGATGAAGCGCGGGTAGAAGACGACGGCGCAGAGGCCGCCCGTGCGTGCGAGCGCGCGCAGTTGATCGTCCGTCAGGTTGCGCGGGACGTTGACGATTGAGCGCACGCCGGAGTGGGTGGCGATCACGGGTTTGGTGGAAGTTTCGACGATGTCCCGGAAAGTCCGGTCGGAGACGTGCGACACGTCAACCATGATGCCGAGGCGGTTCATCTCGCCGACAACCGCGCGCCCGAACTCGTTCAAGCCGCGCGTCTGTCCCGCCGCATCGCCCGACGAGCCAGCCCAACTGAGCGAGACCGACCACGCCGGCGACATGTAGCGCACGCCGAGCCGATAGTATTTCTCCACGTTCTCCAGCCGCTCGTCTATCGCGTAACCGCCTTCGAGACCCATCAGGGCGGCGAGGCGTCCGGCGGCGACGATGCGCCGGATGTCCGCGGCCGTGGTCGCCAGTTCCCACGTCTCCGGGTGACGTTCGGCGAGCGCGCGCACGGCGGCGATCTGTTTGTCCGCCCGCTCGACGGCGGACTTGCCGCCCCCGCCGAAGAACTGCGGCTCAACCCAGATGGAGAAGAACTGCGCGTCGAGTCCCCCGGCTTTCATGCGCGGGGCGTCGAGGTGTCCGTCCGGGAGTTGCGTGTTGATGTCCGCGCCTTCATCGATCATGCGCTGCACGGTATCGGCGTGCATGTCTATGAGGATGGCGCGCGCGTGCAGGGAGCGCGGATCGTCGCCGGCGGCGGCGTCATCGCTTTTGGTTTCGGGCGCGGCGGCGGCGGGCGCGGGGTCGGCGTTTGAGTTTTGCGGCATGCGGCAACCTTCGAGGGCGAGCGCGGCCGACGCGGCGAACGCGAGAACCGTTAACATGACACTTATTCGCCGGTCTCGCATCGCTCGTCAGGCTCGTCAACCGAACGCGGAATTTCGCCTCTAATCAATGTTTATCAAGACAACAAAGATGGTATGTCGCACGGACGAAAAGAAGCAAGCGGCGCGCTTGCACGCCATATCGGTTTCTTGCTATTGTGCGGTTTAATCTGCCGCACGTAATTGCCACGATTAGAGCACGATCCATTTTCGATAATGGACTCGACCGAATATGTTTACTTTCGCCACCGGCCTCAGCGGCGGAGACGAATAAAGGAGCGAATCAATGTTTGCAGACGACGCACCCGCCACAGACGTGAAAACGCCGCGCATCAACCCGCTCATCTGGCACAACGGTGAGTTCATTAACTGGGACGACGCGCGCGTCCACGTCATGTCGCACGTGTTGCACTACGGCTCCAGCGTCTTTGAAGGCATTCGCTGTTACGACACCAAGCGCGGCCCCGCCATCTTCCGCCTGCGCGAGCACATGCGCCGCCTGATGAACTCCGCGAAAATCTACCGCATGGATCACGAGTGGACGCTCGACCAACTGTGCGAGGCGGCCGTCGGACTCGTCCAGCGCGGCGGGCTCGAACAGTGTTACCTGCGCCCGATCATCTTCCGCAGTTTGGACGAAGCGCGCCCGGCCTTCGGCGTCAACCCGTTTCCGAATCCGCTCGTCTGCTACATCGGCGCGTGGGACTGGGGCAAGTACCTCGGCGACGAGGCCATTGAAGAGGGCGTGGACGTGTGCGTCTCCTCTTGGAATCGCCTCTCGCCCAACTCCATGCCCGCGATGGCGAAGTCCGGCGCGAACTACATGAACTCGCAACTGATCAAGATGGAGGCGATCAAAAACGGCTACTCGGAAGGCATCGCGCTCGACGACCGCGGCTTCGTCTCGGAAGGCTCGGGCGAGAATATCTTCCTCGTTCACGACGGGCGCGTGATCACGCCGCCGCTCTCCTCTTCGATCCTGCCCGGCATCACGCGCGACAGCGTCATCCAGATTTGCCGCGACCTCGACATCCCCCTGGCCGAGACCGGCTTGCAGCGCGCCGCGCTCTACGTGGCCGACGAACTGTTCTTCACCGGCACGGCGGCCGAAGTGACGCCGATTCGCTCCGTGGACAAGATCAAGATCGGCGCCGGCAAGCGCGGCGAGATCACGGCGCGCATCCAGCAAGCCTACTTCGAGATCACGAAAGGCGAGCGCGCCGCGCCGGGCGATTGGCTCACCTACGTCAACGAGACGAAGGTGAGCGCGCCGGAGAATAACGGACACCGCAACGGCACGGCCGTCCAGACCGCACCGGCGGGCGCGAACGCGGCGGAGCCGAAAATCTCCGAAAGTTTCCTCACCGTCGGCACCGAGTAGAAACGCGCCGGGCACTGTAAATTACCTGAAGAGGGACGACGAGCCGCATCGTCGCCCCTTCTTTTTATGGCCGTGCGAGGTTCGCGGGCGAGTCGGCGACGTTTCATAGCGAGTTGGGGACGTTTCTTAGAAGCTGTTTGAAAAGTAAAGCTGTGTGTGTCCCGCAGGGACATTTGATCATAGCCCGGCCATTGATGGCCGGGATGGTGAATGTGCCCTTCGACAGAGAGTCCCGAAGGGACGATTGAATGGTGCTGAACATTCAATCGTCCCTCCGGGACTCACACTGTATCCTGCTGCCCGACCCCCGGCGCTAAAGTGCCGGGCTATTAGCAATCGTCCCTCACGGGACTCGTTCAAACAGCTTCTTAGTTCTCTTTGATGATCAGCACGGAGTTGAGATTTCCGTATTCGTCCTGTTCCGTGTCGGGGTTCGCGGGGTCGAGCAGCCAGTTGCCGTCAACGATGAATTTGTAGGCGTAGCGGTTCGGCATGAGATCGACGCGGCAGACCCACTCGTCGCCTTCCCGCGCGAAAAGCAACTGCGATTCGTTCCAGTGGTTGAACGAGCCTGCGAGCACGACCACGCGCGCGTCCGCGTAGCCCTTCAACTTGAAGGTCGTGTTGCCTTTCAGGCTCGGCGGCGGCAGCGCGACCTTCCGCGCCGTGTAGAGGCCGCCCTCGTAGCGAAAGGTGAGACTGAGGATGCGCCCCTCCTCGTCGCGGTTGAAGGTGTAGCGCGTGCCCTCGATCTCGTCGAGAAAACTACGGCGGGAGCGTGCGGCGACGAGCCTGCGTTTCTTGACGAGCGTGGGCTTAATCCAGAGTTCGTCGTTTTCGAGCGTCACGTCGAGCGTGGTGATGGGGATGAGACCCGCGTCCAACTCATACCGGCCGGTATAAGTTTTCCAGACGGCCGCGTCACGCTTCTCCCTCGCGTCCCGCCGCGCCTTGCCGTCCGCCCGCGCCGCCGTGCCTGAAGTTTGAGTCCGCCGAATCGGTTCCGCCCGCGCGTGAGACACGAGGGCGAGCGTCAAGCCCGCGAGTATGAAACACCTCCGCATCGCTTCCGACCTCAATAAGAAGGGGAAGGGTAAGGGGGAAAGGGTAAGGGGAAACAACAGCCCGCGCCGGACGTTTTTCGCCTTTGCCCTTCCCCTTTCCCCCTTACCCTTTTCCCTGTCTCCCTTAATACTGCCAGTTGACGTTGACGAACCCGACGCCGCTCGCGGGCACGGTGTAAGTGTGGTTC
The DNA here is from genome assembly GCA_035644995.1 of Pyrinomonadaceae bacterium. Taxonomy (GTDB): domain Bacteria; phylum Acidobacteriota; class Blastocatellia; order Pyrinomonadales; family Pyrinomonadaceae; genus JAIVJZ01. The sequence goes on from DASQNL010000776.1 coordinate 10,999, forward strand.
GCGCCCGCCTCCCACGTGACCGTGCCGTTCGCGGCGATCTTGATGAACTTGAATTGGAGCGTCTTCCCGGCGGGCACGCTCACGTTGAGGAACCAGTTCGGGTAGTTCGGCGTGAGCATCGGCCCGACGGCCGCGTCCCAGGTCGTCGCCCAGTTGCCGAGTTCCACGGTGTTGCCCGTGAGGAAGATGTGGTCGCCCGTCTGCGTCGGCGAGGCGTTGTTGACGGTGAACGTGACGGGGATCAGCTTCGCCGCGAGCACGGTGAACGCGATGCCGTTTGAAACTTGCGCCGACGAGTTGGTGACGGTCACGTTGTAGTTGCCGTTCGTGACGACGGGCACGGTGGCGACGATCTTCGTCGAAGTCCAGGAGTTGACGGTCGCCGTGGTCGTGCCGAACTTGACCGTGCCCGCGGTTGTGCCGAAGTTTTTGCCGCCGATGGTGACGCGCACGCCGGGGTGCGCGACCGTCGGGCCGATGACCCCGATCTGCGGCGCGGCGGGCGACTCGGTGAAACTCCAGACCGCGACGGTGTGAGCCGGGAGCGTGAAGTTGGAGACGGGGTTGTTGCCGCCCGTGCCCGCAGCGACGCTGATGCTCGAACCGCCGAGCAAGCCCGTCAGGGTGTCGGAGTACGTGCCCACGGGGAGCGCGGTGTTGAGGCCGGTGATCTGATACGAACTCGTCTCGTTCTTGTTGATGGCGACGAGCACAGTGTTGCCGAAGAACTTGCGCTCGTAGATGTACACGTCGTTGTTCATCCAACGCTGCTGCGTCGTGCCGTAGGCGACGGCCGGGTTATTGCGGCGCAAGGTGGAGAGGCGGTTGATGAGCGTGTAGGCGGTGGTCGAGGTGTTGAAGGCGTTCATCATCGGCCGGTTGTAGGGGTCGCCGCCGCCGGAGGTGTCGTTGTGCAGGTATTGCTCCGTGCCGTAGTAGATGCAGGGGATGCCGCGCTGCGTGAGGATGAAGGCGAGCGACTGGTGGAGACGGTTGTTGTTGTTCAGGAGCGAGAGAAAACGCGTCATGTCGTGGTTGTCGACGAACGTGACGAGGTCTTCGTCCCAGGTGAAATTCGCCGCCTCGGCCGTGAGCACCGTGTCGATCTCGGAGAAGTTGGCGTTCGAGCCGAAGACGTTGCGGATGGCGGTGTTGAGCGGGAAGTCGAGCATGGAGATGCCGCTCTTGTTGGCATACTTGTAGGAGTCGCGGTAGAGCGGATCATTGGTGCTCGTCTGATACCACTCGCCGAAGAGGAAGCTGTCGCCGTTGGCGTAGATCGAGTTGGCGAGACTGTACTGCCAGCCCCAAGTGATGTGCTTGATGGCGTCGATGCGAAAGCCGTCAACGCCGTGCTGCTGGAACAGCTTCGCCGTGGCCTTCATGTAAGCGTCAATCGTGGCGTGCTCCTGATTGAGATCGGCGAGGTTAAAGAGCGTGTAGTACTGCACCTGATAACGGTCGTCCCAGTTGGAGATGTTGCCGTTGTGGTGAAAGTAGCCGTTGGTGTCGTTGGTGTAGTTGCCGAGGAACGTGCCGTTGTCGTAGAGCGCGCCGAACTCGCCCGCGTTGTCCTGCGTCGAGTGGTTGGGCGCGAAATCGACGATGACCTTGATGCCGTTCGCGTGCGCGGCCGTGACGAGGTTGTCGAAGTCCGTCCAGGCGTTCGACGCGCCGCCGGAATGTTCCTCGATGCGTTTGAAGTCGCGCCCCTGATAGCCGTGGTATGAGGCGGTCGGGTTGCCGTTCGCGTCGGGGATGTTGGCGTTCAGATTGTCCACCGGCGGCGAAATCCAGATGGCCGTGACGCCCATCCCGGCCAGGTATGACATCTTCTGCTGGATGCCTTGCAGGTCGCCGCCCCAGTAGGCGCGCCAGTTCGACTTGGTCGAGTCGTAAAGCCCCGCGCTCTGCGCCGGGTTGTTGTTGGCCGAGTTACCGTCGAAGAAACGATCCGTGATGATCTGGTAGACCACCTCGCGCCGGAAATCCGCGGCGCGCGCGATGAAGGGCGAGAAGATGATGATGACCAAGAGCAGCGCACCGGCAACGCGACGCAGCGATGTTTTCATAACGGATTTTTTCATACGGGGCGGACTCCTGTGGGCGACCGGCGGATGGTGAATTCGGCCGGGTGAGAGTTAAAGGAACGGAAGCGAGGGCTGACGAACTGCACAATGCTCGTGGATGATACAACGCGACGGGGAAACGTTGAAGGAAGAAGGATGAGCAGGACGATTATATAGTTGACTCACCCATTGCGTTTGAAGGTCGCTCTATCGCGAGTCGGGTTGAATGAATTGTTAGGCGGGGTGTTGAGGTCTGACGAACGTAGAAGATGGACGCAGTAAGGCGTCAGTGCGCCGATTAACGGCGCGCGGCTACTTATGGCGCATTATTAAGCGCAAAAATTTTAATTTCGAGACAATCTCACGCGTCGAAAGGACATCACCAGCCCCTTCATATCTCAGCATGGCAAGACCCGGATTGTTAGGCCGTCTTCAAAGTAATCTGGTAACGGGCACCTTGCCCGATCACGCTCATCACGGTCGCTCCACTCACGGCCTGTACCGACAGCAAATCATCGTTCGTCCTTTTCCTGCCAATCTGGCTCGCAAAATGAGTCATCATCTGGCCGAGTAGCCGCCCTCGGTCTTTTTCGATCTGTGAGGTGAGCTTGTATATGAAGCGCATCGCCCCTGACAGTTCGCTTCTCAATTCACTGTCGAAATCGTAAGAATCATCCTCGTCGAGGACGGCGACAATGTATTCCCCGGAGACATTGTCCACAAGCACGACATCCGCATGGCGGACATCTCCATCCTCCATGTCTGCCCATGCACTGTTCGGGCCCACGCGATGCACATTGCAGTTGGGGTCAAAGTGCATGACTAAGAAATACAGATCGTCACCAGTCCGGTCGGTGCTCGATATGCACTCGATTCGATCAACTACTAGTTTTGCCATAACGTCACCTCCATGCCAGTATTATCTTCGGCCTAGGTAAGAAAAACTATCTAGTAGGGGTTTTGTTAACCATCAAATCTGCCGCCTGACGCCCGAATTGACCGGGCGCGACGAACCGCCAATTAAAGACAAGTCTCGCGCATGAAAGCAATGCTATTCGCGCTCCGGTTGAATGAGTTGTTAGACATGCGTCGATTATACAGAAGCATCTTCGAAAGAAATTACTGTGTTACTAAATAGGTCAGGAATACTTCGACTGGCTCTAAATTCTTTCGATTTATAAATTACTGTCATATTTAACTCATAACGAATCACAGATGCGAACCAAAAAGGGACATCATACTCAAAATGATGTTCCTCCCCCGGCCCTAACTCCATCTCTTCAAATTCCCGGTATTCATCATGGAGCCAACTATTCGTTAGCCATCGCTTACACACTACCCTAAATTTTAAGACTTTGATTTGTAATTTTTTGTGTCCGATATTTTTAACATACTTATAATACACGGTCTCAATTGTGGTATGTGAGTATGTTCCCATCCCGCCCCTAGTATTATGAGTATAACTACCCGTTCCGAACTTTAGTTTAGGTCGCTTGGTATCCATATTATCCTCCAGCGAAATTTTAGAGTGAGCATGTCTAACTATAATTAGGCCGATAGCGGCATTTTACTGGAATTTCCGTCTATTACCGCCAGCGGTCTAATCACTGAATTAACCACCTTTTACCGCTACTGCTCATAGCTTAGGCATGCCACGCTGTTAGTGCCTTGCGCTTTAACGCCGCGCCGCATAGGACAAGCCGGAGAGCCCCAGCCAAATAGCCTTACCCGAAACTCAGAGATCATCGCTCACTTGGTCAGTTCGACTTGTCAGATATGCGCCGGGTGAGCCAACTATATTATTGCCATGAGCGGGAGAGCGTCAGTTGTCCGTGGTCAGTTGCCGGTTATTCAAGTCTATCTTTAGCAACTCATGTCATGACCACATGCGGCGGGCGGCTGACCACGGACAACCGGCGGCCTTTAGTTCACTGTTGCCTCATTTCACCCACTCGTCGGCCACTTCCGTCTCGACTTTGACGGGAACGCGCGTGACGTATTCTTCGCCCGCCGCGCACATGGCCTCTTCCACCGTCCGCGCGATCTCTTCGACGCCTGAGGCGTCCGCCTCGACGACGATCTCGTCGTGCACGATGTTGACGAGGCGCGCGGTGGTTTCTTTCAAGCGGACGTGCAACAGGCGCAGGGCGCGTTTCAGGATGTCGGCGGACGCGCCTTGAATGGGCATGTTCTTGCCGTTGCGCTGCGCGAGCGAGGCGGCCTGGCGGTCTTCGGCGTCGAAGTTGAAGCGGGCGAGCCGCCCCGACATGGTGCGCGCCGTGCGCTCGCGCACCGCCTTGCGCGCCGCGTCTCTGAGCCATGCGTCAAGGCCGCGATAGGTCTGGAAGTAGCGCGCGAGGATGCTCTCGGCCTCGGAGAGCGGGATGCCCGTCATCATGGAGAAACGCTGCGCGCCGATGCCGTAGACCACGCCGAAGTTGAGCCGCTTGGCGAAATCGCGCTGCTCTCTGGTCACGGCTTCGAGAGGCGTGTTGAAGACCTGCGCGGCGGTGACGCGGTGCAAGTCCGCGCCGGAATTGAACGCGTCGATAAAGCCCTTGTCCTCGGTGACGTGCGCGAGGATGCGCAACTCGATCTGCGAATAGTCCGCGATGACGAGTTTGCGCCCGGCGGGGGCACGGAAGCAGCGGCGGTATTCGACGGCGTGCGGCACCTGTTGCACGTTAGGGTTGGTACAGGCAAAGCGGCCGGTCGGCGCGCCGATCTGGTGGAAGTTGGCATGGATGCGGCCGGTCTGAGGGTTGATTTCGTTGAGTATGTTTTCGCCGTAGCTGGTGAGCGCCTTCTGCACGGTGCGATATTCGAGCAGCACGCGGATCACTTCATGTTCGGCGGCGAGCGGTTGCAGTTTCCAGTTGCGCGTCGAGTTGGGGAGTTCCACTCCGGGGAGGACGCGTTTGAGGGCTTTGGTCAGTTGGACGTGCGAGTCGAGGTTGATGTCGTTGCGCGTGGGGCCGAAGAAAGACTGTTGCGAAGACTCTTCGGCGAGCATCACCTGCAACTCTTCGGCGAGGATGGCGCGACGTTTTTCGACGATGCTCAACTGCTCGCGCCAGCGTTCCTTGTCGAGAAAAATCCCGGCGAGTTCGAGACAGGCGACGGGCATGATGCACTCGAATTCGAGGTGCGCGACGCGGACGAGTTCGTCGCGCTTGAGCAGTTCGACGAGCCGCTCGCGCAAGGGGAGCATGAGGGCGGCGTCGCGCGCGGCGTATTCGAGTTGCGAAGGGGAGAGCGCGCCGCTCCAATCGCTGAGTTGTTCCGACTTGTCCACGGTCTCGTCGAGATAGCGGGCGGCGACGGCGGCGAGCGAGTGGCGGTCTTCGGACTCGCCCGCCGAGACGAGTTGGCTTGCCAGCATCGTGTCGAAGAGGCCGCCGAGTTCCGTGTCGAATTGATGCTTCGTCCACTTGGCGTCGAACTTCGCGTTGTGCGCCACCTTCACGGGGCGCGGGGCGGCGAGCAGTTGGAGCAGCGGCGCGAGCGCGGCGCGGTCGGGCGTCTTGCCGTCGGCCGCGCGGAAGCGGTCGAGGTCGATGATGTAGGCCGCGCCCCCCGGCGCGGAGAATTGCATGAGCCGCATGCGGCCGCGATACGGATCGAGCGCGGTGGTTTCCGTGTCGAAGCCGACGGCCGGGTGCTCGGACAGTTCGGCGACGGCCGAAGCGAGTTGCGCCGGGTCGGTGATGAGACGATAGTTCGATGAGTCCATGAGAAAATTATGCCGCCGGAATAAATGCTCCGGCTAATTCGCGCACGCGCCGCGCGGGCGCGAAATGTCTCCGCGCCCGCGCGGCGCACGGCGTTTGCGCGCCATAAAAAAACGCGGGGGCAAGGACTGAGAGCCTCTGCCCCCGCGTTCGATTCCATCCGAGTGAATGACGAAACCGTGATACAGAGAACGACGGTCGGAAGTCAAGCCGGGGATGGCGCGAGCGCCTGGCGCGCCTGACGGCGTTCGGCGCCTTAGTTGCCGGACGACGCCGAGGCGTCGGCCGTGCCGCCGTTGTCGCCCGCTTCAAACTCCGCGGCCACCGCGCCCGCCACTTCGGGCGTCGTCGTGGTGGTGATGGCGGTCGTCGTCTTGACGGGCATGGCGACCGGCGTCGGCGCGGCGGGCGCGGCGGCGATGGCGGTCGGGGTCACGTCGCCGTGCTCCACGTCGGGCGGGGCGTTCAAGGTTGCCGCTCCCATCTTGAAATTTTCGGGGATGATGCGCAGCGCGCGGTCGTAATATTTCTGACGGTCGGCCAGCCCGTTGAAGCCGCCGTTGATCTTCTTGGTGATGGCCTTGAAGAGTCGCTGGTCGGCGAGCGCGTTCAGGCCGCGCGAGTCCCAGAACCAACCGGCGGAGCGGAAGGCGTTGGGCGGCAGCGTGATGAGCGTGGGGTTGTTGAGCAGGTCGAGGCCGAGAGCTTTGCCGCAGGCGGCGTGGTTGGCGCGGCCGGTGATCTGGATCGGCCCGTGGCCTTTGAATTTCACGCCGTCGCCGGGCTGCGTGTTGCCGAGGTCTTTGCGGCCTTCGTATGCCTTCCCGCTGGCGATCTCCTGAAAGTAACGAAGCTCGGCCGACTCGTGCGCGAGTTGGGCGAGGAAGGCCGAGGCGCGCAGGTAGTTGGCGATCTCGAATTCCTGCATAGCTTTGTTTAAATAGGGAAGGTAGAGCTGGCGTTTGGCGGCGGGCAGATTCGGCATGATGTCGCGCAGCATTTGATCTGTGATTTGGCTCGTCATGGGGGTTTGTTTAAGCTCCTCTTAGATGGGTGAAAGGTTGCCGGGAAGCGGGCGCGGCGTGCGAGGTGTGCGCGCCCGCTGAAAACGCGCGCACTATATCATCATTTCACCGCCCCTCTCATCTCTTTTGTTCAGCGCGCCGGATAACTCGACGCCGACTGCGCGCCGGAGCGGACGGTCGCGGCGAGCAACACGGCGGCCAGCGTGCCGATGCACGCGCTCGTCACGAAGGCCACGCCCGCGCCGCGCCAACTCCACAACGCGCCCATCAAGAGCGACGCCGGCCAGACCGTGACGCTGAAGGCGAGATTGTAGAGGCCGTATGCCGTGCCGCGTTTATCGGCGGGCACGAGGTCGGCGACGAGAGCCTTCTCCGCGCCTTCGGCCAGACCGAAATAGATGCCGTAGATGAGAACGAGCGTCCACGCGCCCGCGGCCGTCGAGACGAACGCGAAGCCGAGATAGACGGCGGCGTAAAAGAGCCAGCCCGTCACGATCA
>DASQNL010000777.1:0-2079 GCA_035644995.1 Pyrinomonadaceae bacterium
AGCAGCGCGAGCGCGCACGCACACAGGAGGCGCGCACGCTCCGTTGCGGCGACGGGCGGAAAAAATTTGGAAGACGAAGCGACGGGCGTTCCACTCATACGCGGGTAGGGGTTGCTGCGTCGGCGCGGCGGTCGGCGCGGCGACGCACCGACTCCCACTCGAACGCCTGGCGAGCGCGCAAATTCTCGCGCGCGTCGGCGAGGAGCATCAACGGGTCGTCGTCTCGCAAGCCCGCCGGGCTGCTCGCGCGGCGCATTGATTCCATGATCGAGATGTAGTCGAGCACCTCTTTGACTTCCGTGTCGTTCAGGGATTCGAGTTTAAACGCGAGCCGCTGGCGTTCGGTGATTCGCTTAGCCATCTCTTGCTCCTCCATACTTGAGAAGCCGGACGGCCGGGTGCGCTTGTCAACTCGGAAGACGAGTCGGGCAGCGACGTTCGGGAGGCCGTCGGCTGATTGTGGTCGGCACGAGGTTGTGATTTGCGAAAGCTGCTTTTGTTCTCACCTGCAAGTCGTGTGTTGTTCCACCGGCGAGCCGCCCGGCTCACGTGATCAAGTTTGGGGGAAGCGCAACGAAAGACAAGCCGCCGGGTAAAGACGGACGAGAGTTCGGCTCCTGCCGCCGTCTCGCGCGCAACTAAGTACGATTGAACGAAGTTTGCTTATTTAGCGGACTGCTGGAGAGCCGCTTGAGCCGAAATATACACGAGACACACATCAAGACGCAAGAACGTCTTCCGCCCACAGGCGCGCTCAAGCGGCGCGGTTATCGCCGCTTGAGCGCGCGGGTCGAGCGTTAGTCGATCTTGGCGGCGATCATGTGCATCGTGTCAATGACGAGGACGGCGATGGGCGGATAGAAGAGTAGTTCGGGGCGAATTTGCGTGTCGTAGAGAAACGGCACCTCGGTCAGGATCGTGCTGTACACCTGCTCGCCGAGCAAGAGACCCGCGCCGAGACAGGCCATGTAGCCGATGACGAGAAAGCTCGAAGCGGCGAAGCGCGTGAAGGGCTTGTCAGACTTTTCGACCTCGTGCGTGACCGAGTCGTGGAGCGAATTCGGCTGGTAGGTGTAGCGGTTGAAGTATTCGCGCAGGCGGGAGACGAGATGCCACAATCCGATCAAAAACAGGGTGAGCATCAGCGCGCGCCCCACGCCGCCGAACAGTTGCCAGAAGCGCGGTTTGAACAATGCCACGAAGAAGGTTGAGAGGAACAGGGAGACGGTGGTGAAAACGGCGCGCTGCATGGCGAAGTTTTCGCGCCGCTCGGCCTCGATCAAGTTGTCCACCACGCGATCCATGCGCGCCTGCGCGGCCACGCGACGCATCCGGCGCGCGTGCGGGTTCTCCGAATGATGCAGAAACGATTCGCTCGCCTCGCCCGCCCGCTTGCGATATTGATTGTCGTAGTAGCTGCGCTCCTGCGGGTCGCTGAGCGTGCGGTAGGCCATGGCGATGAGCGCGAACTCGCGCGCAGCTTTCTCCGAGCCGCCGTTAACGTCCGGGTGTCGCTGCCGCGCTAAACGCCGATAAGCTGATTTGACTTCCGAGGCCGAGGCCGTCCGCGGGAGGCCTAAAATTTTGTAATAATCTACCACTGCGCTTTATCCCGTACTCCGTAAAAGCCAGCGTGGAGCGCACACAACTTTGGCGCGCTCCGGGCAGGAAGGTTAAACCCGTAGCGACACTATAACATTTTCCGGCAAAAACTTCTTGCGGGAAAATATCGGCCGAAAGCGTGAATGAACGGTTGAAAGTTGGTGGAAGTAGAAGAGAGGAAGTCAAAGGGGCGGGTGCTTTACCTCGGGCGACCACCGAGTGGGCAAGGACAGTTATTTGTGATCCGTCCCCTTTGACTTGGCATATTTGCAAGTGCAATGTTTATGCCAGACGCAGACGATAACAGAATTATCGGAAAATGCAAGTTTTCTTGCAAAGTCTTATAAGTATTCTGTCTACTAAAGTAGACAGTGCGTCCACTTTAGTAGACAGAAACGGTAAACGACCCTTGTAATTGCGCTTCGACCAAGACCGCCAAGATCAAACTTCGAGCCACTGCGCGACGCAATAAATAGA
>DASQNL010000778.1:0-6706 GCA_035644995.1 Pyrinomonadaceae bacterium
CTTATGCTCGGACTCCCCGGCAACGCCTATCACCTCGAATTCACCGAGCACGAAGCGGCGCGCGGCGCGCGCTACCCGCCGCCGAGCGCGGACAATCTGCTCGTCCTCTACATTCCCGAACGCGCGGCCATCGAGCGCATCGCGGCGCGGCTCGCCGCGTTGGGCTATGCGGCGGTCGCGCCCGAGAACCCTTACTGGAACGAGCGCGGCCTGACCTTCGCAGACCCCGACGGCTGGCGCGTCGTCTTGATGAACACGGCGGGCATCTGAACCTGTCGCTCCTGTAGCAAATGTCGCCTACGCCAAACTTCGTCACCGGCCTCGAACTGAGCGAGTCGTTTTATCGTGAAGCGGCGCGCCCCATCCTCGACGCGCACTTCCCCGATTTGCCGCACTCCGCCGCGCTCATCGGCTGGGGTTCCGAGGTGCTCGGCTACGACGACGCCCAATCCACGGATCATAGCTGGGGCGCGCGCTTCTACCTGTTTCTCGCCGAAGCCGACCGGGAGCGATACGCGAAGCCTGTCCATCGCGCGCTCGCCGAAAATCTGCCGCGCGAGTTTCGGGGCTACCCGACGAGCTTCGACCAGCCGGACGAGGCCGGCGTGCGGCTCGCGCGGCAGACCGACTCGGAAACGGTCGAGCACGCGATTGGTTGTGAAACCGTCCGTTCCTTCTTCGGTTGGTATCTCGGCTGCGACCCGCACGCCGAGATCAAGACCGTTGACTGGTTGACCTTCTCGGAGCATAAGCTCCTCGGCGCAACGAGCGGCAGGGTTTTCCACGACGGCTTGCGTGAACTCGAACCCGCGCGCCGCAAGTTCAGTTATTACCCCGACGACGTGTGGGCGTTTCTGCTCGCGCGGCAGTGGGGGAAACTTTCGGAGAACGAAGCGTTCGTCGGCCGCTGCGGCGCGACGGGCGACGAACTCGGCTCGGCCGTCCTCGCCGCGCGGCAGGTCGGGATTTTGATGGGGCTATGTTTTCTGATGGAGCGCAGCTATGCGCCCTACGGCAAATGGTTCGGGCGCGCCTTCAGCCGGTTGCACGCGGCTGCGGAGATGACGCCCGCGCTCGAAGCCGCTTTGAGCGCGACCACCTGGAAGGAGCGCGAGGCGCACCTCTCGGCCGCTTACGAAACGGCGGCGCGCATGCACAACGCCCTCGGCATCACCCCGCCCCTGCGCGAAAAAGTTTCCGACTATTACGGGCGCGGCTACCTTGTGATTCACGCCGACGAGTTCATGGCGGCGATCAGGGAAACCATCAGCAGCCCGGATATTTTCAAACTCAAGCATCACGTCGGCTCCGTTAACCAGTTCGTTGATTCGACCGACTTGCTCTCGAAAGTCGAACTTTGCCGAACCCTAAAAGCGTTATACGAATAGCCGCGTGCGCGCCGCCTTGGGTCGGCGCGTCGAGGCGAGAGCAGCAAACTGTTATCATTAACTTCCGCGTGATGAACTTCGAGCCGCAGAACATTCTCGTCATAGACTTCGGCCAACTCGGCGACGTGGTCTTGAGCCTGCCCGCGCTGCACGCCGTGCGCGCGAAGTTTCCGCGCGCGCGCATCACGGTGGCCGTGGGGAAGCCGGGGCGGCAGATCGTCGAAATGTCGAACGCGGCGAATGACACGCTCGTCGTGGATCGCGTGAGTTTGCGCGACGGGTCGAAGCCCGTCTCGGTGTGGCGCATCGCGCGGCTCGTCAGAGAGGTGCGCGCGCGCCGCTTCGATTTCGTCATAGACCTGCACAGCTTGTCCGAGACGAACCTGCTCGGCTTCCTGTCGGGCGCGGGAACCCGGCTCTACGGCCGACGCCCCACCCGCTCGCTCGACTTCCTCTCAAACTTTCGCCCGCGCCCGCCGCTGGAAGATCGCGCGAAGCATGCCGTGGATCGTTATCTGGATGTGGTTGCGCCGCTCGGCGTCGGTCAAGTGGCGCGCGTGCCGCGCCTGCCGGTGCGCCCGGAAGAGGTGCGCGCCGTTGACGAGTTGCTGCGCGGCGCGCGCGCCGGGCAGGACGCGCCGCTCGTCGGGATGTTTCCCGGCGCGGGGCATCCGAGCCGCTGCTGGCCGCTCGCGCGCTTCGCCGAACTCGCCCTGCGCCTCGAAAACAACGACGGCGTGCGCACGGTCGTCTTCGCCGGGCCGGAGGAACGCGCGCTCGTCAAAACGATGCGCGCCGAATTTCCGCGCTCCGCGATCATCTTCGACCGCCTCTCCATCCCCCAACTCGCCGCCGCCGCCGCGCGCATGTCCGTCTTCGTCTCAAACGACACGGGGCCGATGCACATCGCGGCGGCCGTCGGCACGCCCGTCGTCATCCTGATGAGCGAACATCCCATGCTCGACGCCTACGTTCCGCCCGGCGAACGTCATCGCGTGCTCCATAAACAGGCGATCAGCGAGATCACGACCGGCGAGGCTTACACCGCGACGCGCTCCGCCCTCACCGCCGAACGCGCCTCATCCCTCTTTGCGACTTAGACGAAGTTTGCGCCCGCGCCCGCGTTTTTCCCGCCAAATCCTGCGCTTCCGCGAATCTCTGTCACGACGAAGTTTAGCCTAGACAAAAATTGTTTAAACGTGTCATACTAATTTCGCTGCTACCAAAGCAGCGCGAGCGGGTGACTCTGACAAAATCCATGCCCCGCCGGACGAACCGTCCAGAACGAATACCGGAACAAAGTTGAATAGCTTGCACACGCCCCCGTGCGGCTATCCTCGGTGGTCAACGCGTTTTCCCCGCGCGCCCGTCCGAGTATTTCCGTGAGCGAGATGCTAAGGGTTCGAGTGGAACCGGCGAAGCCTGCCCGGTGAATTTTCCGCCTCACCAAACACAACACTTTTGGAGTCTATCGCCATGCGCAAAAGCATCTCCTTTCCGCTGTCAGCCCTGTTCCTCCTCGCGCTCAACGGCTCCGCCGCCGCCGCCGCGCACCGTCTGCCCGCGGCTCTGCCGGCCTCGCCCCTCTCCTCTCACGCGGGCGACACCGAGAACGACCGCAACCGCGACGGCTTGCAAGGCCCCGTCAGGCGCGTTCGCACCGAGACCTCGAAGCTCGTGAGCAAGGGCGGGCAGTTGACCGAAGGGGCGCGCGTCGTCTTGGAGACGGCGACCTACGACATGAAGGGGGCGAAGATCGACACCGCCTATTTCCTCGGCGTGGGCGGCTCGCTCACGGGTAAGGAAGTTTACAAGTACGACGACCGCGGCAACATCGTCGAGATGACCTTGTCCAACGCGGACGGCTCGGTGTTGAGCAAAGAGAAGTATGAATATGAGTTCGACGCGATGGGCAACTGGACGCGGATGACGACCTCCGTGGCCGTCATCGAAAACGGCCGGATGAGTTTCGAGCCGACCGAAGTGACCTATCGCATCATCGCTTACTATCTCGAAGACGCCACCGCCAAAAAACTCCAGACGGCCGCGCTCGCCAACAACACCAATGCCGCCGCCGGCATCACGCCCGCCGGCCTGACGACGGACAATAAACCGGCCGTTCCCGCCAAGCCCGACCCCTCCGCGTCGCAGCCGAAGCCGACCGCCACGCCCGCCAACTCGCACGCGGCGGCTCCCACGTCCGCGGCTTCAACGTCTAAGACGGCAGCCGACAACGCCCCGGCCACGGCCGCGAAGCGCGCGCCGAACGCGCCCGCGCCGCCCACGAGTTCCGGCGCGCCCGTCGCCTCCTCCTCCGCGACCCTCACGCTCGGCATGCCGAACGCAGCCGCTTTGGCCGCCGCCAACAGCGGCGACGCGCCCGTCGTCAAGACCAACGACGACGCGCCTCCCCCGCCGCCCTCGAAGCCCGCCGTCAAAGCCTCTCTGCGCCCCGTCACCGGCGGCGTGCTCAACGGCAAGGCGATAGAGATGCCGAAGCCCCTCTACCCGGACATGGCGCGCCGGGCGCAAATCATGGGCGTCGTCACGGTCGAAGTGGTGGTTGACGTGTCGGGTCAAGTCATCGGCGCGCGCGCCGTGAGCGGCCCGGAGATGCTGCGCCCCGCCGCCGAACGCGCCGCGCGTCAGGCGAAGTTTACGCCCGCGCTGCTCTCCGGCCAGCCGGTGCGCGTCGCCGGCGTCATCAACTACAACTTCTCACTCTGATCTGCACTTCTATTCCCCACCACACCGAAGGATCAAAAACAGATGGCATTCAGCGGACAACTCAACGACCTCGCCCTAAGCGAGTTGATCGAATTTTTCTGCAACCAGCGCAAGACCGGGCGGCTGAAAGTTGATTACGCGCTCGCCCCCGGCGTCTTCTTCATCAAAGACGGCGACCTCGTGGACGCCAAAGTCGGCGCGCTGAACGGCACGGAGGCGGTCTTCTTCGCGCTGACCTTGCCGAGCGCGTCGTTCGACTTCAATGCCGGGATGCAATCCTCGCGGCGCACGATTACGGAATCGTGGGCGAGCGTCGTGCTCGAAGGCTTGCGCCGCATCGACGAGGGCATCATGCCCGACGCCTCGCAAGCCTTCGCCTCCGAAGAGGAAATTGACGATGCCACTATCGAATACCTGAGCTGCATCGAGGCGGCGAAAGAGGAAGCCGCGCAAGGCGCAGCCCAAGAGGCCGCGTCTCAGGCGGCGGCGGACAACTCCTTCCCGCTGCCCCTCTCGCAAACTCTCGCAGCCACGCACGGCGACGGCGGTAGAAGCAAGCTGGTGGTGGCCGGTGTCGCCGCCGCGCTCGTCCTCGCCTGCGTCGTGGCCGCCGTCCCGCTCGGCAAACGTCTCACGCGTTCATCCGCGCCCGCGGCCTCCAACGCCGCTCCCGCGCCCGTCGCCGCGCAACCGGCGGCGACCGACGCCTCACACGCTCAAGCGAGCGACGACGCGAGCGCGACGCCCGCCGCCTCAAACGAGCCGAACGCCGACAACGCCGCCACGACCGAGGCCGCCGCAGGGGAAGCCGCACGCCTCGCCCGCCGCGAGCGCGAGGCGCGCCTGGAACGTCAACGCAAACTACAGGAAGCGAAGCGAGCCGAAGCCGCGCAAGCCTCCGCCGGGGCGACGACGACGCCCGAAGCGGTCGCGCCGAAACCCGCCGGCGGGCCGAAGTCCGTCCGCGTGAGCATCACTTACGACGAAGCGGGACGCGTCACGCAAACCTCCGTCGTCGGCTCAAGCCCCGGCGCGGAAGCCTACGCCTCGACCGCCGTCCGCGTCGCGCGCGGCCGCCGTTTCCCCGCCGGCAAAGCGGGTTCGACCGTGGTGACGATTCCGATCAACTGAAGTTGGGAGAAGGTTAAAAAGTAAGTTCTTTCTCCCGTAACATCGGCAGGCGGAAACGCGCATGAGAAAAATCGCCAAGTTGACGGCAATCGTGGCTGCGCTTCTGGTCGGCGTTATAAGCGGCGTCTTCACGCACCGTGCGTTGAGTGAAAGACCCGGCTTTGAGCGAGAGGACTTGGTATCCGTAGCCGCCCACGGTGAACACGCTTACAGGCAGTATCACCGCGCTGATTACTCCGCGGCGAAGGCCGCGCTGCTCGAACATGCGCGGCTGTTGGAACGCGTCGCGGCCGAATCCGGCCGGCAGAACGGTGAGCCTTACGCGACGGATATAATGATTTCGTATGTTCGTCTCGCCAAGTTGGAGGAAAAGAATAACGGGAGCGAGAAGGCGGGATTTATGCGAGCGGCGTCGGTTCGCTGCGAACAGTTGAGATTCAAGTGGGATGATTGCGGCGAACAAGCTCTACGTCGCTCCGTAGACCGGATGGATACGATAACTCTGCGATAAACCGGCCACCGGCCGACGCGTATAAAGGTTAGGGGTCAAGTATGAGGCGACTGCTCTGTCGTCTCATACTTGACCCCTGAGCCTTTTTCCGTTGCCTTATCTCAACCCGACGGTTCCGAGTAGTAAGAGCAACGCGCGGTTGAGAGCGAGTTCGCGCCCGCGCGGGTCGTACCATTCGTCGAGCGTGTGCGAGTTGGCGGAGAGGCCGCCCGCGCCGACCGTGACGGCGGGCACGCCGAGCGAGATGGCGATATTGGAATCGGTGGAAGAACAATCGAGGCGCGGCACGGAGCCGAGCGCGCTCGTGGCGGCTTCGGCGAGGCGAACGAGCGGCGCGTCCTTCGGCGTCTCGCCGCCGGGTCGGTCGCCGATGAGTTTCATTTCGAGTTCGAGGAGCGGCGTCTGGGCGCGTCGCGCGGCGTTCTCTTCTTCGACGGCTTCGCGGGCGGCGCGGCGGAAGTAGGCGTCGAGGCGCGTCAATTCGGCGGGCGATTCGGAGCGCAGGTCAACGTCCATCACGGCCTCCTGCGCGATGCAGTTGACGCCCGCGCCGCCTTCGACGCGACCCACGTTGAACGTGGTGCGCGGGCGCGCGGGCGCAGGGTATGAGATGAGCCGCGCGATGGTGCGCCCCAGCGCATGCACCGGGTTGGGGACGCCGAAGTCGCCCCACGAATGACCGCCCGCGCCCGCGCACCGCACGCGATAACGACGCGAGCCGACGGCGCGGTGCGTGATGCCCTCCAGCCCCGGCCCGTCGAGACTGATGAAGGCGTCGATCTCGCGCGCCCATTCGCCCGCCGTCAGGAGATGCCGCGCGCCGCGCAAGTTGCCCTCGCCCTCCTCGCCCACCGTCCCGACGAACAAGACCGACCCTTGCGTCTCAAGCGCGGCCTCTTCGAGGGCGCAGACGAGCGCGAGCAGGGCGACGAGGCCGCAGCCGTCGTCC
>DASQNL010000779.1:0-7610 GCA_035644995.1 Pyrinomonadaceae bacterium
CGACGCGGCCGCGACCGGCACGCTTCGGCGCGCCGGTTCGCCGGGGCAGGAAGCGGCGGCGAAGAACCCGCAAACCGAGGGGGTGGAGACGCGCGTGCGCGCCATCGAGGCGCAAGCGCAGAAGACGAGCGAGACGCTCGCCCGCCAACTCGGCTCGATCACCTTCAGCGGCGACATACGTTTCCGCGCCGAGTCGCAGTTCGGCCAGTTGAACGCGCTCGCGAACGCGGAGAATCCGGCCATTCTCGGCAACGAGTTGAGCGCGCGCAACCGCCTGCGTTTGCGCGCCCGCCTCGCCATGCGCGGGCAGATCGGCCAGCAGTTCGATTGGGGGCTGCGCTTCGCCACCGGCACGCCCTCCAACCTCATCAGCGCCAACCAGACGCTCACGGACTTCTTCAACCGCAAACAGTTCGCCCTCGATCAAGCCTACCTCACCTATCGCCCCGCCGCCCTGCCCGGCCTGCGCCTGCAAGGCGGGAAGTTCCAGACGCCGTGGCTCTTTACCGAGATGACCTTCGACGCGGACATCCAGCCCGAAGGCATCAACGAAAGCTACACGCGCGATTTCAAACACGACGTGTTCAAAAACCTGACGCTCGTCGCGTGGCAACTCCCGCTGCTCGAACGGCAGGCGGCCTTCGTCCTCGGCGCGGACGGGCGCGCCAACGTTGACGCCTCACGGCGCGCCGGGCGCGACCTCGCCCTCTACGGCGCACAGGTGCGCACGCGCCTCGCCCTCAACGACAAAACTTCGCTCACGCTCTCCGCCGCCAATCTCTATTATTCCGGCACGCAGTTCATCAGCCCCGCGCAGTTCTTCGGCGGCCAACTGCAAGTGCCCGTCACGGTCACGGTACCGGCGACGGCGACGACCCCGGCGCAAACCGTCGCGGGCTTCGCCGCCATCCCGCGCGACCTGCTCGTCGCGGGCAGCAGCCTCGGCATCTCCGTCGCCAACACCAACGCCGTCAACCGCGACGGGCGGCTCGCCTCCGGCTTCAACCTCGCCGATTTCATCGGCCGCCTTGAGTTCACGCAGAGCAAACGCTTCCCCGTCACCATGATCTTCAACTTCGTCGCCAACACGCAGGCGCACGACGTGGTGCTGGCGGGCGCGAACGGCGCGAACCGCATCCTTGAGAACAACGAGAACCACGGCTTCTGGGCGGAGATTCAGGCGGGCAAGACGCGCGAGCGCGGCGACCTGCTCTTTAACTACACCTTCATGCGCATCGAGCGCGATGCCGTGCTCACGCCCTTCAACCTGTCCGACCTCGTGCAGCCTTCGGATGTGCGCGTGCACCGCGTGATTTTCTCTTACGCCGCCGACCCGCGCGTCGTGATCTCGCTCAACGGCTACTTCACCGGACGCCCGAACGGGCTGGCCGGGGCTTTCGGCCAGACGCCCGCCGGTTCGCTCAACCGGACGACGACGCGCCTGCAACTCGACACGGTGTTCCGTTTTTGAGACGGCGAGCGCAAGCGCGCAACGCCAACTGTTCATCAACATTTAAGTCGCCGTTAATTTCGCTGTAGCGTCGCGGCGTTAGGGTGTGCCTGCCCCGCCAAACATCGTCTCGCCTGACTATGCGGACAGGGGTCGCGCCCATGCTTCTCCCCGAAGCCTGACGCGACCCCATTTTTTTTATTCACCGCAACGGAACGCGGGCGGCGACCTCTCGCCGCTCAGGCCACTTGCGAATAACGGACGACTTTCTCCTGCGGGCGCGCGGAATTGACGAGCGTTTCGACCGTGGGTTCGACCGTGTAGGTGTCGCAGATCAAGTTCTCCGCCGCCTTCGCGCCCACGGGCTTGGAGAAGAAATAGCCCTGCCCGTTTTCGCAGCCCAGCTTTCTGAGCGCGGCGAGTTGTTCTTTCGTCTCCACGCCCTCGGCGATCACGTTCATGCCGAGGTTTTGCGCGAGGCTCACAATCGTCCGCACGATCTCTACGTTCTCGCCGTCCTCCGACATGTTGACGACGAACGAGCGGTCAACCTTCAGCGTGTCGATGGGGAAACGGTGCAGGTAGCTCAAGGAGGAGTAGCCCGTGCCGAAATCGTCGATGCTCAACTTGATGCCGAGCGCGCGCAGCTTCTTGAGCATCTCGGTCGCCGTCTCGACGTTGTCCATCACCGCGCTCTCCGTGATTTCGAGTTTTAGCCCTTCCGGGTTGATCTTCGTCTCCTCGATGATCTGCGTCACGCGCTGGATCAGATCGCTCTGGATGAACTGTTTGCTCGATAAATTCACGCTGACAAAGAGCGGCGGGTCGGACGGGAATATCTTCTGCCAACGCTCCATCTGGCGGCACGCATCGCGCAACACCCACTCGCCGATGTCCACGATCAAGCCCGTCTCTTCCGCCAGCGGAATGAAGTTGGCGGGCGAGATGAAGCCGCGCTCCGGGTGATTCCAACGCACCAACGCCTCGAAGCCCGAAATCTTGAACGTCTCCAGATCAACGATTGACTGGTAGTAGACGACCAACTCGTTCCGCTCCACCGCCATGCGCAAGGCCGTCTCCATCTGCAAGAGATCGTTGACCTGCGCGTGCATCGCGGAGTCGTAAATTTCGTGGCGGTTCTTGCCGAGCGATTTCGCGCGGTACATCGCCGCGTCGGCGTCCCGGATCAGCCCTTCGGCCTGATGGTAGCTCGTCCAACTGGAAGCCACGCCGATGCTCACCGTCGTGTACACCTCGCGCCCGTTGAGCGTAAACGGAGCCGCCAACTCGCTCTTGATACGCTCCGCGACTTCAATCGCCTCGTTCTCTTCGTAAATGTCTTCGAGCAGCAGCACGAACTCGTCGCCGCCGAGGCGCGCCACCGTGTCGCCCGCCCTGACGCACTTCCACAGGCGCACCGCCACCTCTTTGAGCAACTGGTCGCCGACGGCGTGGCCTAAGCTGTCGTTGATGATCTTGAAGCGGTCGAGGTCAACGTAGAGCACGGCGAACTTGCGCGCCTCGTTGCGCTGGGCGCGCGCGATGGCGAGTCCGAGGTGGTCTATGAACATGGCGCGGTTGGGCAGCCCCGTCATCACGTCGTGCATCGCTTCGTGTTGGAGTTGCTCCTCGGCGCGCTTGCGATCCGTGATGTCTTGAATCTGGAAGACGAGCGGCGTGGACGCCGCGTGCGAGCCGCCCGCCAGCGACGCGCTCCACAGTCCCCACACTTTATGCCCCGACTTGTGCTGGAAACGCACCTCGCACTGGTCAATGCTGCTGTTGCCTTTGCGCAGTCGTTTGATGGCCTCCACCGCCACGCTCAAATCGTCCGGGTGAATGACTGTCAGGAAGTCCGTGACGATCATCTCGCGTTCCGAGTAGCCCAGAATCTTACACAGCGCGCGGTTGACTTGGAGCCAACGCCCTTCGGACGAAACCAACGCCATGCCGATGGCGGCGAAGTCGAACGCGTTGCGGAAACGGTCTTCGTCGGCGGACGCGTTGCCGGTGTTAGCCAACGCCACCTGCGCCTGCGGCGGCACGCTGATGAAGTGATTGCTCTTGTAAGAGGTGTAGGCGAAATACACGATGGCGGCGGCCACCCCGGCAAGCGTGACGAGGTTGAGGCCGATGACGTGTGCGGCCGTCGCCAGCAGCGCGGCGACGCATCCGGCCGCCAGATACACCGAAAGCGGCTTGAGATAATTTTTAACGAAAGCCTGCCCCCGCTTCTGTTGCGGGCCTGCGCTCCGGCCGGTCAGCAAGGTGGCCGCGCTGATGGCGGACTGGGCGACGATTAACGCGGCGAGCGCGGTCAGCATCACGGGCACGTCTTGCGCCTGCAAAAGTTGAGGCACGGAGCCGAACCCGAAGCGGAGCAGCAGGGCGGACAGGAAAATCGGGAGGATCGAGATCGCCGAGCGGGAGATGAGCGCGGTGATGCTCTTGCTCGAATGAAGCAACACGCAGGGCGCGACGACGCACGCCAGCACGGTCGCCGCCTCGGCGTCGAACACCAGCAGGGAGAGCAGCAGGAAGCTGTCCGTGAGATAAATATGATTGCCCGCCCCGGCCATCTTCACCGGGAAACTCGCACTGGCGCGCACCGCCAACAGGGCGAACAGTAATAACGGAAGACCGATGTAAGCCACCGGCAGGAAGTAGATCGCTGCCAGAAAAATGATGGCGTAGACCGACAGGATGACCTTCGTATGCGTGCTGACAGCTTCGTGTTCGCTCAGGCTTTTCATTGGCTTCAAGGGCGGAATCGGGGTGTTTTTTCGCTCACCGGCGGCGAGCGTCTAACCTCTACGCCAAGCAATTCAAAGGCCACATGTCCTGCCGCCGATAAACGCGCGAAATCCGGCGCACCCGCGAAAAGCCGTGCAAACTGAGAGAGCGGCCTGACATGTCTCCCGTTCAAACTGACGTGCGGCCACGTCAACTTGAGAGAAATAACGTCAGCCCGCCGCGGCCGACCGCCGGGTCTGTCCACGGCGTTCGACGCGTCCGTGCGCGCCGCCCACAGTTAACAAACTTTTAAGGCGACATTCACTCCCGCTTAACCCGCGCGCCTTACTCTTCGGCTTCGCAAACTGAACACGCCTCGCACACTTTCAATCAGGCTGTAAGCGCATTTAGCAACCATTCACCGCCTTAATTTTTCGACGCAACCGGTTCGGACGCGCGCATCCCGCGCTAGCGTCCGCGCCGACACCGGATTCGCCGCAGGAGAAACTTATGAGTTCCATCATCGGAAGAAATTTTATATTGAATCGGAAGAAAGCGTCCGGCGTTTGGTCGCTGCTCTTAATCGTGGGAGTCATGCTGGCTCTCGTCCCTTCGAGCCGGGCGCAGTCCAGCCCGACGGGAAGTTTGAGCGGCGTGGTGCAGGACGCGAACGGCGCGTTGCTGCCCGGCGTCACGGTCAATGTGCGAAACAGCGGGACGGGGCAGGCGCGCGTCGCCACGACGAATGAAGAGGGACGTTGGACGGTCGCCGTGCTGCCCGTCGGCGTCTACGAAGTCGCCATCGAGATGACGGGCTTTAAGAGGTTGGTGCGCCGGAGCGTCGAGGTCGAAGCCTCCGTTCCGCGCACGCTCGAAGACCGGCTCGAAATCGGAGAACTGTCGGGCGAAGTGATCACGATCACGTCGGGCGATGCGACCCTGCTGGCGACGGAGACGGCCACCACCGCGCGGCAAGTCTCCTCCGAGCAACTCGTCGCCATCCCGACCTCGACCCGCAGTTTCACGCAACTGCTGTCGTCCGAGGCGGGCGTCAGCGCGGAACTCTCGCCCGTGCTCACGAACGGCAACGGCAACGTCTCGCCCTCCGTCAACGGCACGCGCACCACTTCCACCAGCCTCTTCTTCAACGGCGTTGACGCTACCAACGTCACCAACAACGAAGGCTCGCTCAACGACAACATCGCCCCCGCGCCCGAAACGCTCTCCGAGGTGAAACTCCAGACCAGCCTCTACGACGCCTCGACGGGTCGCTCCGGCGGCGGCAACTTTCAGCTCATCACCAAATCGGGCACGAACGACTTTCACGGCACGGGTTATTACTTCGCCCAGAACGAGCGTTTCAACGCCAACGATTTCTTCTACAACAAGGACGGCATCGAGCGGCCGCGCGCGCGCCGCCACGAAGGCGGCTTCACCCTCGGCGGCGCAATCGTCAAAGACCGGCTTTTCTTCTTCGGCGGCTACCAGCGCACGAGCGCGAGCACCGGGTTCGTCCCGACGGCCAGCAGCCAGACGGTGCTGCCCGCCGCGCTTCGGCTCATCAGCGGCGCGCGCACGGCGGATAATGTCGTCGCGGCCTTCTCCGCGCTCAACCCCTGCGTGCGCAACAACGCCGGCACGCCGACCGGCGGCTTTTGTTTGACGCCCGCGCAAATCTCGCCCATCGCCTTGAATCTGCTGAACGTCTTGAACCCGATCACCAATGACTTTCTCATCCCCGCGCCCCGCGCCGGGCTGCCGACGGTCTTCAACGATCAGGCCATCGCCGGTTCAAACGTCACGCTCTTTGGCGGCAACCCGCTCGTGCGCCAGCGCAACGTCTTCCCGGCCGAATTCGAACAGGATCAGTTCACCTTCAAGCTCGACGGGCAACTCACCGCGAACAATCGCCTGAGCGGGGCTTTCTTCTTCGCCAACTTCCCCGGCTTCGATCCCTTCAATGCCCCGAACAGCCAGGCCTCGCCCGCCGGACTCGTGCGCAACGACCGCAACCGCACGCTCGCCGTCTCCGACGTGCACGTCTTCAGCCCGACGCTCATCAACGAAGTCCGCTTCGGCTACTTCTCCCTGAACAACTCGCGCTCCTTGCGCGACGACTTCGCGGCCATCACCAGCGCGTCGGTCGGCATCGAAAACCCCGCCCTCTTCTTCGACAACTCGGTCGGCACGCAACGCCTCGGCCAGTTCATCGGCCGGAACAATCTCGCCAACTTCTCCTTCGGCGGCCCGAACGACTCTTTCAACCGCCGTCAGCAACAAACCTACAGCCTCGCCGACAACCTGACGCTCATTCGCGGCGCGCACACGCTGCGCTTCGGCGGCGAGTTCAAACGCTTCCAATTCGACACCAACTTGCCGGAGGAGCAGGCGACGGAGTTTGAGAAATTCGACAACTTCACGCAGTTTCTCGCCGGGCGCGCCACGGAGGCCGACACGCAGTTCGGCATCACCGACAAGAGCTTCCGCTTCCGCGACCTCTCCGGCTACGTGGCCGACGATTGGAAATTCAACCGCAAACTGACCTTCAACCTCGGCCTCCGCTACGAATTTTTCGGCACGCCGGAGGAGCGAAACGGCCAGTTCGGCAACTTCGACCCCGCGCTCTCGACCAACACGGAGAATCCTCTCTCCGGCTTCATCGTCCCTTCCAACGCGCGAACGACCGGCTTCGCCGCGCTCGACTCCGCGCTCGCCGTCACGGCCAGAGCGAACAACAAATCGACCATCAATTCCGACCGCAACAACTTCGCGCCGCGCTTCGGCTTCGCCTACTCGCCGCTCGAATCGAACCGCATGGTCGTCCGCGGCGGCTACGGCGTCTTCTTCGACCGTCCCTCCTCCGCCTTCATCAACACGGTGTTCAGCAACTACCCGTTCCTGCGCGAGATTGAAGTCACCGCGCCCACGCGGCAGATCAACATCGGCACGGCCTTCTCGCAGCAAAACACGATGCTCGGCCTCAACAACTTTCTCCCGAACCGTATCCAACTCGTCTCGAACGGCGGCGCGCTCACCTACGTCATCCGCGATAACACGGGCGTCACGCGCGACGCCAACGGCGCGCTGAACGCCGTCGATCTGGCGACGGGTCAGCCCGCGCTCGGCAACATCGCCGAGACGTTCGAGTTTCGCGCCGTTGACCGCAATTTGCGCACGCCCTACATCCAGCAGTGGAATCTCGGCGCGCAGTTCGAGTTGACGAAGAACCTGCTGTTGGAAGCGCGCTACGTCGGCACGAAGGGCACGAAGCTCTTGCAGGCGAAGGCGCTCAACCAGGTTTATGATTTGAATGATCCCGCGACGCCCGACTACATTTTCGCCCGCTTCAATCAGGCTTACACGGCGGCGCAGCGCGGCAACCCCGCTAGCTTGCGCGGCGCGCTCCGCACCGCCGGGTCGGAGCGGG